>JACQYL010000115.1 GCA_016208165.1 Deltaproteobacteria bacterium | reverse complement strand
AACGAAGAGGTTGGCGCCCTGCTTATCCACCGGAACGTAGAAGCCGGGAAACCCTTCGTCCTCCATTTCCTTGCCGAGGTCCGCCAGAAGAAACAGGAAGTCGTCCCTCGGAATCCCCAGGTTGTTTCCACGTTCCAAGTCCATGACCACACCCTTGTGGATGGGGCCGGGAACCTTCTTCCTTTCGCGCAGGCCTCTGGCCTTGCGCATCATCTTCAGGATCTCCACTCCTTGGGGACACGCGTACTCACAGCGGCCGCAAAGGGTGCAGACCCAGGGAAAGCGCGAGTCGATCAGCTCCTGTTCCATGCCGAGAGCGGCCATGCGGACTGCCTTTCTAGGGTCGAGACCGTCGATCCCGGCCACCGGACAGCCTCCGGCACACGTGCCGCAGGTGAAGCACGTGTCCGCCCATTCGGGAGCCACGACCAGCCTGCGTTCCTTGCGTTTAATGGTTATTGGATCCATGTAGTAAACCTCCTTTAGAGATTGGGCGCGCCGACCGGCGAGGGAGATGCGGTTCTGTCATCATCCCGGCCACCGGTAACAGGATGTTGAGCGTATGCTCGTCTTCGCTGTGCTCTCCCGGCAATAGAGTGCGATTCCGCCCCATTCGGCATGGCTACATCCCGACCTTCCTGCGGAAAGAGTCATTCAGGGCCAGATTGAGATTCAATTTCAACGCGTCACCCGGCAGACCAAAAGCCCATCCCATAAGCTGCGGCAGGTAAAGAACCGAAATCTTGACGGCCTCGCCGCGCTTCCTTGCAATGGGTTCTTGATATGCTTCCAGGTTCATCTGGCACATGGGGCAGACCGTGACGATGCAATCCGCTCCCCGCGCGGCATCGAGAATGCCGCCGGTGAGTTCCATGGCCACCTCTTTTTTTGTGGACATGAGGGCCGCTCCGCAGCATTTGCTTCCCACGGACCAGGGGTAAACGTTCGCACCCAGAGCCTCGATAAGAGATTCCATGGATCGGGGCTGCTCCGGATCGTCAAAGCCGGCGTACGGGCGCAGGGTTTGACAGCCGTAATAAGGCGCCACGGTCAGGCCTTCGAGACTCCTTTTCACCAGCGGCCGGATGCCCTCGGGATCGAAATCCCTGGCCAGGACGTCCAGGAGATGGCGCACTTTCCTTTTTCCTTTGTATACCAGGCCCTCGTCCTTCAGGGCCTCGTTGATCTTGCCTGAAAGCTGGGGATCTCGACTGACATGGTCTTCGACCCTTCTCAGATTCAGATAACAAGCGCTGCACGGTACCAGAAAATCGGCCTCGCTGTCAATGCGGTCTCCCAGGGCGAGGTTACGTGCGGCCAACACCATGGCCAGGAGGTAACTGGTAGCCTCGGCCGCACTTGCGCCGCAACAGGTCCAGTCCTCGAGTTCCAGCAACTCTCCGCCCAGCGCTTTCATGGCCGCCCGGGTCGACTGGTCGTATTCCCGGGCCGTGCCCTCGAGCGTGCAGCCCGGATAGTAGATATATTTCATGTTCTCTTCTCCAATTCCTGAACTTTCTGAAAAAGTCGGTCGAATCTTCCTTCGCCGAACAGTTTCGGAGCCTCGATGGAAACCTTTCCCTTCTTCATGAGCTTAAGGCCCAATGGAATGTAACTGAAAGGAAAAATCGGGCTTTTCATGGAGATAAAGTAACGGTTGATGAACTCCATCTCCCTGAGCCGACCGTAACGCTGGACCGTATCCATGAACGTTTTGTAGAAATTGGCGCTCTGTTTGAACTTGGTCAGCCCTTGAGCGGCGGCCAATCTCTTTAACGCGCCCATGGTCTCGGTCAGCTGCAGTCCTCGCGGGCAGCGCAAGGTGCAATAATAACAGGCGGAACAGAGATAAAAGGTTTTGCTTTTGAAAATGCTTTCTATGTCGCCCAGTTGGGCCAGCCGCCATACCTGGCGTGGCGTCAGGTCCATGGCAAAGGAATTCATACAAGATCCCGTGCAGGTGCCGCACTGCATGCAGGCCCGGACGTTTTCCTGGATTTCAGCCCTGAGCCGCGATAAGGGGGCCTCGTGCGTCGCCTTTGTCGTATTTACCGGTTGTTCCATGATTAAACATCCTCTCCTTTCAGAGAATGGCTTCCAGAGCCGCGTCCAGTACTTCAAACATCTGCTGGTTCCTGAACCCTCGAAGCACCGAGGCGCTGTTGGGACAGACCGCCGCGCAGGAACCGCAGCCCTGACACATGATTTCGTCCACGGTTATCCGATCCTCGTCTTCATCATATTCACGGGCGTGGTAGGGACAAGCGTCAACGCAACGTTCACAAAGGGAGCACAGGCTGTGTCGAACCTCCGCAACCACGCTACCTGCAGCCAAACGTTCGCTTTTCAGAATTCTGAGCGCACGTTGGGAGGCAGCATTGGCCGTGGCGATGGACTCGACAATGGAACGGGGCGAGTGGGCGATGCCGGCCATGAAAATACCTTCTCGTATAAAGTCCACCGGACGCCATTTGGATTCCGCTTCCTGATAGAAGCCGTCCTGATTGACGGGGACCCCGAACAGTTCCGCCGGCGATTGCGTGTCGTTCGGAACGATACCGGTGCTCAAGACGAGCAGGTCCGGATTCAGTTCCAGGGGACGGCCCAGGATCATGTCTTTGGCCGCGATCACGGGGCGATCGTTCTTGACCGTCACCCGAGGTTTGTCATTGACGTCGTAAAGAAAAAACATGACGCCCGCGCGCCGGGCCTTGGTGAAATAACTTTCCAGGAACCCGTAGGACATCATGTCGCGATAAAATACGTACACGTCGGTTTCAGGATTCTGTTCCTTGAGAAACAGAGCGTTCTTGAGAGCGGAGGTGCAGCAGATGCGGCTGCAGTAGTTACGGGGCTCCTCTCTCGAATCGACGCATTGGATCATGGCTACGGCGCCGAGCTGTTTGGGATCGATACTGCCGTTCGCCAGTTTTTCCTCCAATTCATGCTGGGTGACGATGGCCTCGCTCTCTCCATAGGAGTAGCTTTTGGTCTTGGCCTCCGCACCGCCGGTAGCCAGGATAGTCACGCCGTGCTCGATGGTTTCTCCCCCGCCGTCTTGGTTTTCGATGACGGTGGAAAAGCGGCCCACGTGACCATGGGAGTGCAAGATTCTCCCCCCGGTATGAAGCTCTACCAGAGGATGTTTTTCTATTTTGGCTATGGTGTCCTCGAGGAGTTCCTGCGGCGACAGACCTTCGATGGTGCGATGCAGGGTCCGTAGGTTTCCACCCAGTTCGGCTTCCTGCTCCACCAGGTGGACCTTATAGCCGTGATCCGCAATGGACAGCGCGGAGGTCATACCCGCAATGCCTCCTCCCACCACCAGAGCCGACTGATAAACAGGAATCGTGGGTATGGGCACGGGATCGGCTCCCTTCAGCTTGCCGACACCCATCGAGGTCACCGCCTCCATGTTCCGGATAACCGACGCCTCGTCGGAACCTCCCCCCGGAAACGCCGACGTCCGGATATCCACTACATCGATCAGAGTCGGATGAAGGCCGATCTCGTCGCCCAGTTCGCGCAGCGTCCGGCTGTAAACGTAAGGCATGCAGGCGCCGATCAGCAACCGGTTGAATTTATCCTTGCCCACGGCTTGCTGAAGCTCTTCCCAGCCCTGGCGGGTGCAGAGGCGATCGATGGTATGGACTTGAGCCACACCATTTCTTTCCTCCAGATACGTCTCCAGAGCGCCCAGGTTGCCCATACTCCCACCACAGGAACACAAGGCGACCGCGACCCGGGGTATCTCTCTCGATACGTCACGATAAGCCGTTTCCTCGGATGGTTGCTCCGCGAGACCGCCGCCTTTGGAATGAATCAGTTTGGATGCGGTGATGGAGGCGGAGCTGGCCTGGATCACGGATTCCGAGATGTCCCGAAGTCCGGAAAAGGAGCCGCCCACGACAACACCCTCGTGGTTCGTTTTGCATGGAGAAAACCCCACCGCCTGGCAGAAGCCCCATTGATTCGTCTCGACACCGGCCATTTCAGCCAACCGATCGGTTCCTGCAGGCGGTCTCTGGCCCGCGGCCAGCACCACCAGATCGTAGTCCTCTTGATGCAGTTCTCCGCTGACGTCAACGTAACTGATTCGGAGGGCTCCGTTGGCCCCGAAAGGTTCGATGGAATGTACGCGGCTTCTCTGGAATCGTACGCCGTGTTCCTTTTCCGCCTGGTCTTTGTAGCGCTGGAAGTCTTTACCGTATGTGCGCATGTCCATATAGAATATGGTGGTTTCCACATCGCCGTTGCTTTTCTCTTTGGCGAGCTGGGCTTCTTTTATGGAGAACATGCAGCAGGCCGAGGAGCAGAAATCCGCATCCGCCTGCCGGTCCCGGGAACCGACACACTGCAGCCAGGCCGCCCGTTTGATCTCTTTGCCGTCGGGCGTTAACAGTCTGCCTTTGTTGGGTCCCGTGCCGCTGACCAACCGTTCGAACTCGATGCTCGTCAACACGTTGGGCAGCTCGGAATACCCGTACGTATTCTTGCCCGTTCTCGGATCGTAGGATTCGAAGCCGGCGGACAGAACAACCGCACCGACCTCGATCTCCCGCTCGCCCGCCCGCTGGATCTTCTGATACAACTGTATGACCATGGACACCAGTTTGTTCGGATCGAAGGGCTTCATCAGGTAGTCCAGCGCTCCCATCTTCATGGCCTCTACGGCGGTCTCGACCGTGGCGTAGGCGGTCATCATCACCACCGGAAGCTCCGGATGGAGTTCCTTGGACCGTTTGAGCACTTCCACCCCGTCCATCCCAGGCATCTTGATATCCAGGAGCATAAGCTGGTAGGGGTTCTGCGCCAGTTTTTCCAAGGCGTCGATACCCGACTCGGCCATGTCCACATTGAATCCCTCTTCGTGCAACCATTCCTTGAGGGAGTCACGCACCACCAACTCGTCGTCGACCACGAGAATCCGAAATTCTTTGCGGGCCTCCGTTCCGAAATCGATGGCCTGTGTGGGGCAGATCTTCTCGCATTCTCCACAAAGGGTGCACGACGCCATGTCCACAACGTACGTGTTGGGAATGTTGTGCGGGACCGGAAGATAGACGGCCTTTCTCTTCGTGAGTCCCTTATTGAACTCGTCCGGAACCTCCACAGGGCAGACGCGACTGCACTCGCCGCATCCAATGCAGCGGGTCGGGTCGACCATAGTGGGTTTCTGACTCAGTCTTACCTGAAATTTTCCGGGCTCGCCTTGCAGTTCCACCATTTCAGTGGAAAGCATAATATCGATATTTTCGTGGAAGAGACCCTTCCTCAAACAATAATGAGAGGAAGCATCCCGTTCTACCAGCGGAAGCATTTTACACATGCCGCAGCGATCCGTGGGAAACTGGTAGTCCAGCTGGGTGAGCACGCCGCCCAGATGGGGAGCTTTGTCGATCATCGTCACATGGTATCCCTGTTCCGCCAAATCGAGGGCGGACCGGATGCCACCGATACCGGATCCCACGACCAAAGCTGAGCCAATCTTCTTTCTCATGACAGAAAAACCTCCAGTCGTCCGTTTCTCTGGGCCTTAAACTTGAACTGATCCTCCACTGCCTTAGTCGCAAACGACTATTGACAACGGACAACGGACATTAATCTTTTCCCCCCGTGACGTCGGAGAATTCCTTTTCGCGAAATACCGACAGGGGCGGTTCGTCCTCGATACTTCGTCCGGCCTCGTAGTTAAAAGCCTTCTGAGTGAAATTAGCTACGGTCCTGAACAGCTCCATGACGGGGATGTTATTCGGACATGCATTGGAGCACTGGCCGCATCCGATGCATGCGGTGCTCATATGCGCCAGCCGGGTAAGATGGTAAAAGACCGTATCCGTCGGCACCTTCAGGATGCCTTTTCGCTTGGCCCAACGCAGATACTGGGCTGGTTCGTGGTCGAATACGTCGGTGACAAACACGCACTCCTTGCAGTAGCACACGGGACAGGCCACTCGGCAATTGTAGCAGTTGACACAGTTGGACAGATAATTCGTCAGCTTCTTGACGTCCGAGGTGGCTTCACTGGTCTCTTGAAACATCTGATCCCGATAGGCAGTCCGCTTGGCCAGAAGCTTATCGACAGCCTCCTGGTCAGGTCGGCGCTCTCCGGAATCGGATGTTCGCAGGACTTGCAAGCCGGGGACAAGTCGAAGTCGTCCTGGGAGGTCGGTTTGCCCGAGGCCGCGTTTTCCAGGAACCGAAGCGTGGCGTTGACACCGTCGTTCCCCGCGAAACGGGGATAATTGACATTGCTGTAAGCGCCGTAACAGTCGGTTCCTATAAGTATCACCTCGTCCATCCGGCCCTGTTTCAGTTTCACCAGCTCGACGAAAGCCCGCACTTCACATGGACGCAGCACCACGGCAATCCGACCTCCGATAGGCTTTCTCGTGAGCTTGGAAACCACTTTGGCGGCATTCATGGGGAATACCGGAGCCAAGGGATCGATGCCCTTGAGCTTTTCCGGGTCCGTCACCAACGTAGGCATAACCGTGTTCTTGTCGGTAAGGTGTTGGTTCACCATGATTCCGCTTATATCGCCGTCTGTGAGAATCCGCTTGAAGAGTCCCTGCAGCGAGTCCAAAATATGTTGATCTTTCACATCGATTTTCCCTGTCTTAGCCATGAATCTCCTCCGGGGACCGTCTTTTGAATGAGGGATTTGATTCGCGAACGTGATCTCGCATTCCCGCTTTCGTTATCGAGAAGTCCGTATTCTCCATTGCTAAATTACCATTTGCGTCTTGGTTTCGATGGGGCCGAGGGCCTTGACTTTTTCAACCATTTCCTTGATGGTGCCGGCAAAATCCACACCCTCGCTGGCTCCGATCCAGGTCAATTTGACCCTGCCTTCGTCGAATCCGAACCTCGGGAGGATCTCTTTGAGCAATTTAACCCGTCTGCGGGCCTTGTAATTACCATTGATGTAGTGACAGTCGCCGGGATGACATCCGCTGATGAGTACGGCGTCGGCCCCTTCCAGGAGCGCCTTTATCACGTATTTCGGATCCACCATGCCGGTGCACATCATTCGGATCAACCGTACATTGCTGGGGTAACTCAGCCTGGACGTTCCCGCCAGGTCCGCTGCTGTATAGGTGCACCAGTTGCACACAAATGCGATGATTGTTGGTTCAAAATCGGCCATCTGGACCTCCATTTTTCAGATCTGTTTGTTGATATTATCCAGACACACAAGCCACAAAGCGTTCGCGTTCCGCCGGCTCCGTGGCCGTCCTTTCCGCGTCGAGAGCTACGTTCCCACCTGAGCAAGCGCGTCCATGACACCTTCAAGCTCAGCGAAGATCTGCCGCTCGTTGAAATGTCTGACCTGGGCGGCCCCGCTCGGGCAAAAGCCGGAGCAGCTCCCGCATCCCTTACAAAGCGCCTCGTTGACTACGGAAACCCCCCGTCTCTCGTCGAATTCAATGGCTGAATAAGCGCAAAGGTTGATGCACGTCTGACAGCCGGCGCAAACGTCCGGGTCGATCCAGGAGATTGTCGAAGAAACGGGCACCCTGCCCAAGGTGGCCAACTGCAGAGATTTCACGGCCGCTCCCGAGGCCTGGGCAACCGTATCCGGGATATCCTTGGGCCCCTGGCAGGCCCCCGCCAGGAAGACACCATCCGTAGCCGTGTTGAGGGGACCGAGCTTCGGATGTTCCTCGAGGAAGAAACCGTCCGCGCCTTGATTGACGCCGAATACCCTTCCTACATCGGCGGTATCTTCTCGAGACTGCATGGCGGCGCAGAGTACGACCATATCCACGGGGGTGCGAAAACGTCTGCCGATGAGCGTATCTTCTCCGATGACCACGAGCTTGCCTTGCTCTTCAGGAGTCGTGGCCTGCAGGCTGACTTCCGCGGGTTTACCTCGCACAAAAGTAATGCCTTCTTCCTGGCATCTCCGGTAGAATTCTTCGTAGCCTTTTCCATAGCAACGCATGTCGATATAGTAATCGTAAATCTTGGTATGGTGTCCCACCTTATCCCGCAAAAGGTGACCGTATTTGAGCGCGTACATGCAGCAGACCCGGGAACAGTACTCGTGGTAATTCGTATCGCGGCTGCCGACGCAATGAATAATGGCCACGCTTTCCGGCGGGCGGGTGAACTTTCCATTATCGTCCCGCATTAGGATCTTTCCGCTTGTGGGGCCGGTGGCGTTGTTCAACCGTTCAAATTCCAGACTGGTCAAGATATTGGGACTTCTTCCATACCCGAACTGTTTCATAGGGGTCGGATCGAAAAGATCATACCCGGTGGCCAGAATGATGCTGCCCACCTGGACCTCTCTTATCTGTTCCTCCGCCTGATGGTTCACGGCTTTGGCTTCACATACCCGAACACATTCCATGCACTCGCTGCAGATCCCGCAGTTAAGGCACCGGGACGCTTCTTTCCGGGCGTCTTCTTCCACGAAGCCGAGATCGACCTCGTCAAAACCGGCCACGCTTTCTTTGGCAGTTCTGTGGCGGACGGCTGCGCGTTTCTCTATGAGAGTATTTTCGGGAATATCGTTCCAGTGGCGGCCCGGAGGAGCTTGGTCCTCCAGCTTTTCGGCGAGTTTATCCAAATCCTGGCCGTTCAGATAGCAGTGGATGGCTTCCACGGCCTTGTGACCCGCGGCTATGGCTTCAACCACCGTGGCCGGCCCGGACACGGAATCACCTGCCGCGAACACGTTAGGTATCGTGGATTGCATGGTGTACGGGTTCACCACATAGGTGCTCAGGGGACTCAGGGCCAGATCGGCCAGGCCGTCGGCCCATTTGACGTCGGGCATCTGGCCGATGGCCGGAATCACGACGTCGCAGTCGATGACGAATTCGGAACCTTCCACCGGAACCGGACGCCGTCGCCCGCTGGCGTCAGGGGTGCTCAGTTCCGTCTTGAGGCATTCCAGGCCCGTGGTTCCGCCGTTGGAACCCTGAATTCGAATCGGGGCCGTGAGGAAGTGCATCTTGACGCCCTCGGCCAACGCACCTTCGATCTCCTCCGGATAGGCCGGCATTTCGTCTCGGCTGCGGCGATACACGATCGTGACCTCGTCGCTTCCGAGCCGCTTTGCAGCCCTGGCGGCGTCAATGGCCACATTGCCTCCGCCGATGATGGTCACGCGATTGCCCGGCCGCTCGCGAAGCCCCAGGTTGACTCGTCTCAGAAATTCGACCGCATCGATCACTCCCTTGAACTCGTCCTCGCCGGGAACTTTCATTTTCATGGTATCGTGGGCGCCCGTTCCAAGGAATATGGCGTTGAAACCCCGCTCCTTCAGGCTGTCGAGCGTGAAATCGACACCCAACCGAACCCCCGATTTCACTTCGATACCGGTCTTGAGCAGGTAGTCGATCTCTTTGTTCAATATTTCGGGAGGCAGTCGGTAGTCCGGAATGCCCACTCGCAGCATTCCGCCCAAACAATCGAGCGCCTCGAAAATAGTCACTCGATAGCCCTTCAATCTGAGGTAGTAAGCGACCGTTAATCCCGCCGGGCCCGATCCGACGACAGCCACTTTTTCCTCCCGATCCACAATCTTCGGCGCCGGCAGTTTTTCGAGATCCACACGGTCGGCGGCGTGGCGCTTGAGGTCCCTTATGGCGATAGCCTGGTCCACTTCGAGCCTTCGGCACTGGGATTCGCAAGGATGGGGGCAGACCCGGCCGAGTACGCCGGGCAACGGAAGGCGTTCCATGATCAACCGGACGGCTTGCTCGTATTTGCCCTGTCCGATGAGCTGGACATAGCCCTGGACGTTGACGCCCGCAGGGCAGGTGATAACGCAGGGGGCCCGGTCCAACTTCTCGATGGCGTAGGTAATCGGAACCGCCTGGGGGAAAGCTCTGAATATGGCTTTTCGTTTGGAAAGGCCTTCGTCCCACTCGCTAGACCTCTCGACAGGACACACAAGGGCGCATTCCCCGCAGCCCGTACACACGCCCTCTTTAACGTATCTGGGGTTCCGGCGGACCTTTACCTTATAGTTGCCTACGAAACCGGACACTTCGTCCACCTCGCTGTACGTAAGCAGCTCGATGTTTGCGTTTTGGCCCACGGAGACCATTTTGGGGGTTCCGATACAGGCCGCACAGTCCAGCGTCGGAAACGTTTTGTCGAACTGCAGCATGTGACCGCCGATGGTGGTCTGTCTCTCCACCAGATAGACCTTGTGGCCGGCGTTCGCAATGTCGAGGGCGGCTTGCATGCCCGCAATGCCGCCTCCCACCACCATGACGTCCGGATGAACCTTCACTTCCCTTTGGACCAAACCCTTGTGATAGTTGACCCGGTTGATGGCGGCAGCGGCGAGGGATTTTGCCTTCCTCGTAGCCGCAGTCCCGTCCGGCGTGACCCAGGAAACCTGTTCTCTGACAGAGGCCATCTGAAAGAGATAGGGGTTGATGCCCCCTCGTTGGCACGCACCCTGGAACGTTTTTTCGTGAAGTCGGGGGCTGCAGGAGGCAACAACAACCCGATTCAGGTTCTGTTCCCTGATGTCCTTTTCGATCATCTCCTGACCCGGGTCGGAACACATGAATTTGTAGTCGCGGGCGACTACCACGTTCTTAAGACCCCTCGCGAACTCCGCGACCTCCTCGACTTTGACCTTTCCCGCGATGTTCACACCGCAATGACAGATATAAAACCCGATCCTGTTTGACATCATTCAACCTCTTCCTCGGTTAAGAAGATCAACGGCGACAAACCTTTTTCCCGAAGTATGACTTCCCACCTTAAAATCGTCACGTTTGCAGCAAACTGCGGGTCCACGCCAAAAGCTCTTCCGGCTCGGGCGGCTTCTCGATATACGCTTCCGGTTCGGGAACCATTTTGCTGGTGTTCAGGTTGAGCATATTCAAGGCATGGAAAAACGTTTTCTTTGCAATGCCTGAAAGCATAATTACCGGAGTATTCCTCAGATGCGCGTCATTCTTGATGTCCCGATACAGTTGTATGCCGCCCTCTTCGGGCATCATCACATCCAGGATAATGAGTTCCGGCTTTAGTTGCCTGGCCTTGAGGATACCTTCCTTTCCGTCGACGGCGAGCACCGGGATGTACCCGCTGGTTTCTAGGAGAGTGGATAGGAAGGTCCTCGTGTCCAGTTCATCGTCCACGACCAATATTTTCTTGTTGGCCATCTCCCTCTCCTGTAAGAAAAAAATCTGCTACTGTGTTCCTCTTTTCACATTAGCAATTTACGTGCCAAATGGTTTAAGTCCTGATTTTTCAGGCTATTGGAATCGATGGGGGGTGGAAACCGAGCGGTAAAACCGGTTGTTTTGTTGCACGTGTGCAACAAAACCAAGGAACAGGACAGGGAGCAGCAGTGAAAAGGAGTGCAAAATAAGCGGGTTAAATATCACTGCAACAGTATGCAACAAACTGCAACAAAATTGCAACATGTTGCGTTGTCCGAGGACCGTCCCGGCCGGTGAAGCCTAGGAAGGGAGAACATGGTATTTCTTCATTTTACGCCACAGAGTCGTTCGATCGATGCCCAGTTCCCGTGCCGTCTCCCCCCTATTCCAATGGTGGCGCACCAAAATCTGAACAAGGAGTTCCCGTTCACTCAAGTGGGGCGTAGCGGCGGCGTCTTTAGACGACGCATCGGAGGGCGCGGGCTCGGAAACGCCTTTCTGAAGCGACAGGGGCAAGTGCCTGCGTTCGATCACGCCTTCCTCGCATAGGATTAGGGCATGCACCAGAATATTTTCCAGCTCTCGTATATTCCCGGGGTAATCATGATTCAGAAGGATCTCCATCGCATCTTCCGCAATGCGGATCGGGCCGGTTTTTCTCCTGGCTCCCAGGCTCTTGACAATATGGTCGATCAGCAGAGGGAGGTCTCCCTTACGTTGTTTCAGAGGGGGCATTTCCATCCTGATCACATTGAGCCTGTAGAACAGGTCCTCGCGGAATCGCTTTTCCTTAACCAATCTTTCCAGCCCCTGGTTTGTGGCGGCTATGATTCGAACGTTGACCTTGGTCGTCTTCCGGCTTCCCAGAGGATAGAACTCCTTGTCCTCTAAAACGCGGAGCAACTTAGCTTGAAGGGACAGCGGAAGATCTCCGATCTCGTCCAGGAATATGGTGCCGCCGTCCGCCTCCTGGAATCTTCCGGGCTTGTCCTTGTCCGCTCCCGTGAAAGCTCCTTTCGCATATCCGAACATTTCCGATTCGAGGAGATTGTCGGGAAGCGCCGCGCAGTTTACCTTAACCATCGGCTTGTTCTTACGATTACTCTGGTTATGAATAACTTGGGCGAGAAGATCTTTGCCGGTACCGGTAGGGCCCTCGATCAGCACCGTAGCTTCACTGGCGGCGATTACCGGGATGATTTGGAAGATTTTTTGCATGGAAGGATCTTTGCCCACCATATCGGCAAACGTGTAACGCTTTGAAATGGCCCGGCTGAGGTGGTCGATCAAGGAAAGGTCCTGAACGGTGGCCAGTCCCCCGACGATCTTCCCATGGTCGTTTCTGAGGGCCATGTAGTTGGCCCGGATCGGGATAGGGTCACCGGTTCTGCTCGTTATCCAGCCCTTGTTATTGGAATGGGATTTGCCGGTTTCGATGCATTGCTGCATTAATGAGACACTTCGGCCCGCCTCGTTGCCGAGCACGGTAGAGAGCGGCTTTCCGAGCACCTCTTTTCGGTTGAAGCCGGAGATGGATTCCGCCATGGTGTTGAAGAATGAAATGAGATTGCCCCGGGTGACCGTGAGTATCCCGATATCGAGATTGTTAAGGATGATTTTAAGTTGTTGCTGATCGTAGCGTATGCGGTTGATCAATTCTTCGAACGTGGAGCGATCCTGGAAAATCTCCATGCAGCCCATGGTATTCTGATTCGCATCGTAGAGCGGCGTAACGATCTTGGTGACCATTTGTCGTTCATTGCGGGAGTCTACGATCTCCACGTCGAAACTCAGGGTTTTCTGCTCGGCCAGCACCGCTTCATGATACTTGCACTCGCCGTAGCAAAGCTCGTTCAGAAAAACCTCGTGACAGAACCTGCCAATGACTTCTTCTTCCTTATACCCGGTCATTAGTTCCGCGGCTTTGTTGAAGGAAGTGATCTTGCGATGGGCGTCCACCGTGAATACGCCTACCCGCAGATCCACCAGCAAAGACCACAATTGCTCGTAACGAATGAATTGGTCGATTTGCGGCTCCTTCGGAGCCGCGCCGCTTTTAAGACTAGTTCTCATCTGACACTGTTCTTTCCGAAATCAAACACACATACGCTTGAAAGAGGGGTACGCGTAAGGAGGCGTCCAATTTCCCGAACCGGAAGCAGGCCGGTCGCCATTCAGATCGGGGTTCCGGTTTAGGCGCTCTTTTCAAAACACTTGTTAACGGCCATCAGAAGCTCGTCCGGCTCCGGCGGTTTTTCAATGTAGGCCTGAGGTTCGGGGATCTGTTCTCCCTTGTACTCGTCCAGGACCTTCTGAGAATGGTAGAAGGTTTTCTTGGACAGACCTGAAAGCATAATGACCGGAGTGTCTTTCAGGGACGGATCCTTTTTCAATTCCCGGTACATGTTGATCCCGCTTTCCATGGGCATCATCACATCCAGAATGATGAGGGCCGGCTTGTTCTTGCGGGCCAGTTCCAATCCTTGTACGCCGTCCTTGGCCGCGATGGGGTGAAAACCGCTTGTTTCCAGCAACGTGGTCACATACGTCCTCATATCCAGCTCGTCGTCCACGACCAGAATTTTTTTCGCCATGGTTTTGATCCTCCGTTGATTTGTGTCTGGCCGCCTTAGTACATCTGCCCGGGTAAAGTAAACCGTTTGGCCGGATTCCTTATGGCAATCACGTGGCAATGCGCGTACTTGGACACATTGGCGACCGTGCTGCCATGTTCAATCCGGTCCTGTTCCGATTTTCCGAGGGCTCCCATCACGATCACGTCGATATCGTTCTTTTTGGCGTAGCGGACGATCTCGATGTCCGGGGAACCCACTTTGACCACCATTGTGTAATTGCTGAACCCGCTCAAACGGGCGTCATACTCTTTCTTCAACGCTTCTATGGCCTTCTTTTTGACCTCTTCGTTGAAAAAAGACTCGTCGCCGGGCGAGCCTTCCGGTATATGCTCGTCGACCACGTGCCGCATATAGGAGTAGGAAGAATGCGGAATGTGCAGGATATGCAACCGTGCCCCATGTTTCTTTGCCAGATCCAGCGCATGGAGAAACGCGATGTTGGCGTCCTCCGAAAAATCAGTGCAAAAAAGGATGTTCTTGTATTCTATCATGGCAGACTCCTTCCTGAAGTTTTAACTTTCGTTTTTCCGAGCCTCCTCAGTGGCCCCTGCTCTCAAAGGCAGCTTGATGATGAACTTCGTGCCTTTTCCTTTTTCAGATTCAAATGTAATGGCGCCTCCATGTTCATCCACGATTTTCTTCGTAATCATCAAGCCGAGCCCGGTTCCCTGGCTTCCCTTTGTGCTGAAGAAATTCTGAAATACCCTGGCCTTTGTGTCGTCATCCATCCCGCATCCGTTGTCTTCGACCCGGTATTCCACAGCCCAGCCGTCGCTTTGACGTGAACGCAGAAGGACGGTGCGGGTCCCCGACGCGCAGTTGAAATCTATGCACGCGTCGATAGCGTTCGTGGTCAGGTCCAAAATGCAGGCCTGTATGGCCTCCGGATCGAACCACGCTTTGGGTAGCCGATCGTCCGACTCGAGTTGCAGCTCGACTCCATACTCCTGGGAGCGGGGCAACATCAGCTGGAGCACCTCTTTGAGCGGTGCGTTTGGATCGCACAGCTGGTAATCGGGTTCTCTTTGTTTGGCAAAGTTCAAGAGATCGAGCGCCATGCGCTTAATGCGTTCCACGTTGCCCCTGATCATTTGCCAGCCGTTGATCAGGTACTGCCGTTGGTTCAGCTCGATCCCCTTTTCCAACACAAAACCGCCGCCTGTCAGGCCTGAAGCGATGTTCTTGATGGTATGCGCCAATCCCGCCACCGTCTGCCCGACCGCCGCCAGTCTTTCCGCTTCCAGAAGCTGCTTTGTTTTTTCTTCAACGAGCCTTTCCAGGTTTTCCGTATATTCTCTTAGCTGTTTCCTTAAATAGATTCTCTCGTTGGCTCGTTTCAGAGCGATTTCGAGGGCTTCGTCATTAATCGGTTTCGTAATGAAATCGGTGGCGTCGAACTTCAGACTCTGAATGGCCAAGCCCATGTCGCCGTGTCCCGTGATCATGATCACTTCCGTATCGGGAGCGTCCTCTTTGACTCTACGGAGCAGCTGGATGCCATCCATACCCGGCATCTTGATGTCTGTGAGTACAATAGGAGGCTTGATCTCCCTGAAAAGATCGAGAGCCTCCTCGCCGCTCTTGGCCGAAAATACCTGGTACCCGCTGTCCTCGAGGGAAATGCTCAGGACCTTTCGAATCCCCTCTTCGTCGTCCACCAATAGAATTTTTCGAGCCATCAAGCCTCGCGCGCTTCGGGAAACCGGAGGATGAATATAGATCCCCTTCCGGGTGTGGATTTCGCGTCAATGCTGCCTTCATAGTCCTGAACAATGCCGTAGCTGATGGAAAGTCCCAGACCGGTGCCGGTTCCCACTTTCTTTGTGGTAAAAAAAGGCTCGAAGATCTTCTCCCTGATAGCTTCGGGAATGCCGGCCCCGGTGTCCTCGACCTCGATGACTACCGTGTCTTCGGTCGAGCGTGTTCGCAAAAAAATGGTTTTTATTTCTCCGCTGTGGTTTCCCGCCGCCCATTTTTCTTCAATCGCATCCCTGGCGTTGGTAAGGAGGTTTATGAACACCTGTTCCAACCGGTTGGAATCGGCCATTATACATGGAGAATCGGCTTGCAGTTATTGCTGGCGGTCTTCATCACGGTGAGCGGCTGATTCAACTCGTGGGCCATGCCAGTGGCCATTTCGCCTAACGTAGCCATTTTGCCAGCCTGTATGAGTTGTTGTTCCGCCATCAATCGTTTTGTGATGTCGCTGGATGTGACCAGGAAGACTTTCCGGCCCTTATAGTCGGATGGCGAAAGTCTCATGTTTACGAAAATGGTTCTTCCGTCTTTGGTATTGTGTTTGGCTTGAACGATGGCGCCCGTGGATTTCAACTCCGAAATGTACTGATCGCGATCGCCTCCGGAGAATAGATCCATAAATGAAGTACCAAGTATTTCATCTCTTGAATACCCGTAAACAGCCGCCACGCTATCGTTGCAGTCAATTATTTCAAGGTCATTCGAATCCAGGACAAATACCGGGCTCGGTATGGTGTTGAAAAATGTCCGGTATCTTTCTTCAGATCTTCTGGCTTCGTCCTGCAGCCATTTGATCTCCGTTACATCAAGGGACATCTCGAGGGCGGCGATCACCTCTCCCGTGGGGCCTTTGATCGGAGAGGTTCTCACCATCCAGTAGGATTTACTGCCGTCCTTCTTGACCCCCGTCTCTTCGCTGGTATGGGGTTGACCGTCTTCGAACGTGCTCATAACCGGACATACATCGCACCTTTCATTTCGGTTCTTGTATGCCTTATAGCAATAGTCGCCCATTTCGGGACTGAATTTCTCTTCGAATTCCCGGTTGTATCTCAGGAGCCTGAGGTTACGGTCCTGCACCGTTACGTAACAGGGTACCTGCTCGAACAGACTCTGATACACTTCTCTTTGCTTGTTCAGCTCCGTTTGCTTTTCGTGAATTCTTTTCCTCATCTTATTGGTGGCCAACGCTAGTTCTCCTATCTCGTCCTTCGGGGCAACATCCAACTCGTAGCTGAAATCCCCTTCCCCGATGTGGCGTGTACCCGTGATCAGGTTCTTGATGGGGCGATTGACGAATCGGAGGATGAATAGGGCTATGATACTCGATGCCCCTATGAAAGCGGCGAGGGCAAGCCCAATGATGCCTTTTTCATAGGCCAGGATTTCCGCATCCGTATCTTCCAAGGAAAAGACCACATCGAGGAGTCCCAATATTCTCTTGTCCTCAGGATGGAAATGGCAGGGTACGGCGGAACACCCGGTCTCATTATAGATCGGACTGAGAATACCCAACACTCTGTCGTTCGAAGGCGAACGGAAAATGCGCGTCCGTCGCATCAGTTCGACTTCATCCAGAGGCGGTTGAGTCTGATGGCAGACATTGCAAGCTTCGGCTTTGATATCGGTAGTCTGATTGACTTCCGCGCTCGTGTTGGAAAACTTGACCTCACCATCCTTGTTGTATATACGGATGTTCCGGATGCCCTCCTGCCGCGCGATGTTGTTGATGATCTGATTGATATCGGTCCTGGAGTTGAGCATCATCGCATAGTGCGTCCCCAGTTTGATCGTGTTGCCCAGTCGTTCCGCTTCCAAGGCCACACGGTGCAAGGCCTTCTTTTTCTGGTATTCGATGTTGAAATAGGCCCAAATACTTATAGTGATCAACAAGATCACACCCACCCAGAAAATCAAGCGAAAACTGAGGCTATGATGGATCTTAAAAGATCGACTCAATGGGTTCGCACCTTCGGCGGCCTTGTGGGAATGAACGGACAAAGCGGTTACATCGATTCAGGGGCGCGCTTTCTCCTCACGTCATTCAAGAAGGGCTCTTCAGTATCACTGAAACCCGGCTGAACCTGAGTTGAACTTTCGCAGTCATTGCCGTCATGCGTTCCGGCTGTGCGACAAATCCGGTAATAAGACGACGCCGGCCCCCTCGATGCCCGGCGGGGTCTATCCGACGTGGCCTATACCGGGCCGTCGTTCTCAGGGAACACAGGACGCTGAGATCAAACCTTCCGGCTCCGTCCAGGTTCTTCTATTCCTCCCCTGCTTCCCCTTCTTCTTTCGGAATCATGTGCTCCGGGATCTCCATGAGTTCCGAAATCGCTTCCTTGTAGTGAATCGCTTTGATGCCCAGATCATATTCTTTTGAAAGGTCCCTGATCTGATCGATACAGTTGTGGCAGGGAACGAATACAACCTTGGCGCCCGTCTCCTTGATCTGATCGGCTTTGACTTTTCCGCATTTCAGACGGTGCTTGCGCATTTCGCCGCCCATGGGCATGGCGCCGCCGCCGCCTCCGCAGCAGAAATTGTAGTTTCCCTGATTTCTCATGGGGCGGAAGTCTTCGGAGATCATGTCGGCCAGAGCCTGGTTCTTTGCCGCCAGGCCGCCGCTGCGCACCACGTTGCAAGGGTCTTGGACCGTGGTAGGCTCTTTGATTTTCTCCCTGAGCTTAATCCTGCCTTCCTTGATATAGTCGTGAAAAAGCTCGACCGAATGAATCACTTCTTGTTTCGGAGTGTATCCCAGCCAGGTAGGCGCTTCGAACCGAAGCGCTCGGTAGGCGTGGCCTCATTCGGTAACCCCGACTTGCTGCACCTCCAATTCATCCGCTCTTTTGAAGGTGTTCTCAACGATGGTGCGCGCCGTCTTCACATCACCGCAAAACATGGCGAGGTTCGTATCGTCCCAGCCGGGTTTGCTGGAATAGGTGTAGTCTTCTCCCGCCACATAGAAGATCTTCGCAGCCTCCATCATATCCTGAGGATAGAACATCGGCTCCCGTGCGTTGACGGTATACAGCATTTTGGCGCCCACTTTATCGATGGGGATTGTGAGGCCCACGAGCTCCTCCGCCGTTTCCTCCTCGCACCACTGGATGGTATCTACCCAATCTTCATCGGTAACGGCCATCTGGTTCCCGAACTGCCGGTAATTCTCGATGGCTTTGCGCAATCCTTCCGGAGCGATGTTCTGGTCGAACAGCATCGCCCTGAGGAGTGAAATCAGCAATGCAATGTCGATGCCGAAAGGACAGTAGTGAGTGCATCGTCGACACATGTTGCACTCGTGGTATACTGTGGAATACACTTTATCCAGGTACTCTTTATCTACTTTGCCTTTTTTCTTCAAAATATCTAATAAGAATCGTACCTTGTAAGAAGGAATCATCTTAGGATCTTTGTCGTTGGCGCGATAGAAATGACAGGTGTCGGCGCACATCCCGCAATGAGTACAAATCTTCAACCAGGTCTTGAAACGCGCCCCAATCCGGGTTTTCAAAAAGTCATTGACCTTCTGAGCATTGATTTCGTTCATACCTATGAATCTCCCATAAGGATTATTTTGAAACTGATAAAAGTGTTATTGGCCTAGACAGAATAACCTCTCCGCCCAAACTCGATACCCGTAGACGCCCTGGAAAAGAAAAAGAGTATGAAATGAGACAGCTTAGTGAAAGGGATCAGGATCAGCATGAGCTCTCCTGAAAGCATATGAATCAATTGCATATTCCCCGAAAGAAAAGCGACATGATCAAGCGTCCCATGCGTCAGAAAGTAACCGGTAGCATAGGGCAGCGCGGTTACAACAAGCAGGAAATAATCGGAAAAGGTTGAAATCAGTCGAATGTCGGGGGAAATGAGTCGTCTCAGCAAGAAGAAAACGGCGATGGCCAGAAAAATCAGGGTCATCCAGTCGGCGAGGGAATCGGGTATCGGCGTCCAATACCATTCGAATCGGGACTCCTCCCAAAGCATGATGTGACCCGCCAGCCAGATGGGCACCACGATCAGACATATGTGGAAAATGTACCCAAGAATCGTAAAAATCGGATTCTTGCCGACGGTTCTATTTATGGGAAGCAGCCACTTGAAAAACGTCGCAAGCACGTATTTCAGGCTGAAATGTTCATAAATGATCTTATCCTTTTTCCGAGAAAGGGAAAAAAACAAGACAGCCTGAATCAGACTGCCGATAATGAACGTCAAAATGGCGATCCATAATAAAGGACCTTCGACAAAGGAATAAAACGACATGGTCTTATCCATCTCCTTTCATAAAAAGCCTAATGAAGCGTCCCGCGAACATTCGGGCGCCGACCTCCCCTTTTCGAGTCAGGAACGTAAAATTAAAATTTAACCATCGGGTTCCTGTTCCGCAAGCAAATCCGGTTCTCCTTTAGCAACGCCTGTGCCCAAAGAGGGTAGGGAAATAAAAAAACAATGTCAAGTGGTTATGGCCGTCAGAGGGGGTGGGGAGGGTGTCGGATGGGGGGACAGAGACAGCCCGCAGAGAATAAAAAGTGTCTAACCCATTAAATGTACAGGTAGAATTTCGCCGTGGGTAAAAAGGTAGCAGCCGTTACGTAATTACCCATCTCATCGGCCGCCTCATGCAAATGTACCCTCACACAGAACCGGGGATCGGGAATTCCAAATTTCGGACAACTCCAAGGACAAAAAAAGAAGGGCCCCAAGGCCGACCCCAACCAGGTCGGGAAGCCTTGAGGCATAAGGGGGATGGAGTGAGAAGTGATGCTCTCTTGTTTATTTTATCGGCAATATCGAAAACTACTTGAGAAAAAAATCGACTCGGAAAACGTATTTCGAGCGGTTAAGTATCCTTGATCATCGAAGGAAGGAAGATTCGTTCACCCTAACCCCGTTATGAGGAGTCCGGGTCGGATCATTCACCGCTTGATCGGCCCACGGAATACCGGATGGCGCCTTTACCCCGTATATGCTAATCTGATCAAATGCGAAGCAATCTGAGTACCGGCAACAACGCGATCCGAGGCGCTGCATTCGGTTCCGCGCTGCTGTGTGTTTGCCTTTCAGTAGCGTGTTCCTTCGGATTGGGTTTCGCTCTGACGAGTGAAAACAACCGGGCTTTGTTCGAACGACAAGCCATCGTTGAACAGCTGAACCTTCTGTCCGTACCCGGGGCCGCACTGGGTGATGAATTGAGGTCGGTTGCTTCGGCGGCGTATGCCGCGCTCTTTTATGCATTCAGCCTGGGCTTGGGTCTCCCCGTTTTGTTCCTCCCCTGGCTGTATTTTTTTCGGGGACCCGGAACGCGCAGGGCGGTGAAGTGGTTGCTGTTGCTTTTCATAATGACGGCATTAGGCTGTTCCCTGAATCGACATGAAGTTGCATTCCGCGAATCCGCTTTTGTGTTGGGTACGGGCTGCTGGCTCTATATCTGGCTATTCCGGAGCGGCTCGAATACCATCCCTGAATTGAAGGAAATCCTCCGCCGTTTGCCCGGATTCACGGGAGCCGTCCTGTTGCCGGCCTTGATCGCTCTGAACTCGGGAATCCACGACTTCAAATCCGTCCGGGACGCATTACTTCTAAGTAATGACTGGGGTCGCCCGGCGAACGATTTCTATTATCGGTACACCCTCATGGCGGCCGAACCGATCAAGCATCCCGCGCGGAAGACCCAGCCGCTGTGCTTGGCGCCAAGGGCGCAGTTCGAAGAGCAGGAATGGCGGCAACTGGAACGGGTTCTGAATCGCAACGGAGTCATTCTGGTCGGTGGTTCGTTGGAGGATTCCGAGGCTGATTGGGACTGGATTCTGAAAAAGGAACATCCGTACTTGGTAGTGAGCGAACCCGGCGCCGGCAGAGAAGAGCGGATAGAAATGAGCCGAATCTCTTTCCTGCCGGAATTGCTGGTTCATGAGGAATGGAATGCTTCAAAGGCCGGGCTTTGTTTCTGGATAGGGCTGAGTCTCTTCGTCGGCATACCCGGCGCCATGATCGGAGGAGCCGCTTGGGTATTGACGCGGCTTGTCCGTGGATTGGGCCGATTGGTAGGGAGGCCGAGTTCCCTTGTGGGGGAGGCGGTTCTACCGATAGGCGCAGTTCTGTTGATCGGGTTTCACCTGCTGTTTCCGTTTCCAGCGGACGCCGAAACGCTGACCCGATTGGCGCTGTGCGAACATGGGTGGGCTCAAGTGCGGGCCGTCCGGTTGCTGGGAGAAGCGATGGGATCGGGTTTCCGGGATCCGGGAGTGCTGCTTCGACTTCTGAATGACCCCGACATACGCGTTCGTTACTGGGCCGCCCGGATGGTGCGGGGAAACGAGGGTAAGCCCGTGATGAACCGTTTGATCGACAATCTGGAACTTTCGTGCGTTCATGTGGCGGGCGCCAGTGCGCGCGGTCTGGAGCGGTTTCATTCATCCGAAGCCGTGAGGGCCCTCAGACGGACGTATCGGACCAGAACGGATTGGTATGTGCGGGACGTTGTCTATCGCGCTCTCCGATCCAACGGCAGGACGCATCTTAGCGAGAGTGGATGATCTGGAATGGCCGAACAACCGGAATCGCGGGAAGAGAACGGACCTCGTATACCAGTGGCGCTGACCGTTTTTGTAGTGTTGGCGGCCCTTGAGTGGATATGGGGAAGATGGGTGGCCCTGCTGTTTCCT
Organism: Deltaproteobacteria bacterium; assembly: GCA_016208165.1. Taxonomy (NCBI): domain Bacteria; kingdom Pseudomonadati; phylum Myxococcota; class Myxococcia; species Deltaproteobacteria bacterium. Next base: position 55,433 of record JACQYL010000115.1, on the reverse strand, counting down.
CCAAGCATAAACGGGATCCTGTCGGTGACTGCGTCGGCGCGTTTGCTGGACGGGCTTTTGCTCGTGGCGATGGCTCGGAGTCCCTATCTCAAGTGGAGGCAAATAGGCTTTCAGAAAGAGACTTGGAAAAGGGGCGTCCGTCTGGGAGTCGCCTGGAGCTTGGTTTTGGGAGGTGCCGCAGCGACGGCTCTGGTGGTTATTCACCTCGCCTGTGGGAGACTCCCAAGACTGTTTCCGGCGGACAGCGTCTGGTTCAGGCTCCCGTGGCCGGGAATGGGCTACCTATTGGTGGCCGTCATGCTGAGCCCCTTCGTGGAAGAGCTGGTGTTCCGCGGATTGTTGTACGGGGCCCTTCGAAAAAGGTTTTCCGTTTGGGTCGTCGTGATCCTGACGGCCACTTTGTTCGCCGCCGTGCATGGGATAAGCCCTGCCCGAATCGTGCCCGCGGTATTCGGAGGAGCATTGTGCGCCCTTTCTTTTGAGCACTCGCGAAGCCTCTGGACTCCTATCGTTATTCATGTCTCGGGGAATGGGTTCCTCTGGGGTTACGGACTCTGGTGGGCGCACATCCTGAAATGAGAACCTTTCTCCCGGTGATATTTTTTTGAGGGACGGGAAACCCCGGCGTAGAATCGGTCATTGCTTTTCAGTTTGTTAGAGAATAAAATAAAAAGACTCGCCAGATATGCTGGCATTATTAAGGGTCTAAGGAGCACTTAATGGCAAAAGAGTTTTTTCCGAACCTACGTGAGGAGAAGATCCTTTCCAGATTGGATTCGTCCAAAGACCATGGTCGGGAAAGACTACTCCAACAAATCCGATCTCAGGTCGAGGACTTGAGCAATCGATTGGCCCAAAGACTGCTCGATACAGGTCTGGTGGCAACCTCGAACCGACGTGAGCTTGTAAGACAGTTAGAACTATGCCTTCGCCAAATGGTATCCGCCGAGGATTTTGAGATCGAATACCAGACGGCGCCGTTCCGAACCGTGGTTCCGGTTCCCAATTTTGTGAGTCTTTATCTAACCGCGTTCATAGTGGAAAAATTGATCGACCACCAATCGGTGGAAGAGATCTACGGCACGGATGAGGAGATTTATAAGGCGGTGGATTCCGTAGTTACGCGGGTGGGCGAAGCTTCGTGACGTTTAGTGGTGATTCGAGAGGTCTGGGGCTGACGGGCGCGGAACAGGGTATTTGAGGCTTGGAGTTGTATCCATGCCGCAGCTGACCGGCAAGTGGAGAGGAAACGTATACACCGTTTGCAGGGCCGCCATCGGCGTTCTTGTTTTCCTGGCCTACTCGATTTCTGTTCTATGCGCCGAACCCATCGGGGTCCGGTGGAAACAACTTCTTCCCGGGCTTTTCTTCGACCATATCTACGATCCGAAATACTGCCGCAAAGGCAGTCGCTATACGGCCGCGCTATTGATTGATCCCTCTCGGTACAAGTTCGAGGCATTTCACTTCACCCAATCGAAAGAGCAGGCTTTGTTGGACGCAGGACAGTGGAGAGAATACCTGGATGCTCTCGTGGTGTTCAACGCAGGCCAATACTACGATGACCTGAAGCACATGGGATTGCTGGTCAAAGATGGAAAGAACTATGGCACGCCTTTCAACAGAAGATGGAAGGGCTTGTTTGTCCAGACCGGGGAGTCCGAAGGCCTTTCCGTTGCCCGGATTTTAGACCTCCAATTCCTGCAAGGAGACCCATCCGGCGGGTCCTATTCATTTGCCGTCCAATCCTACATGTTGTTGGACCACTTGGGGAATGTGCGAATAAGGGAAAGCGAACGCATAGCGAACCGGACGGCTTTAGCCTCACTGAAGGATGGGCGGATCGTCGTGCTGTGTACAGAGGGAGGATATACGCTGCACGACTTCACCGGTTTCATCGCCGATTTGGATCTGGACCTTCACAACGCCATGGGGCTGGATGGCGGACATCAGGCCCAATTGGTCGTGAAAACGCCGGAATTTCTCTACGAGACTTACGGAAGCTGGTCATCCGGAGCACCGGTGAAAAACGTATCCATACCCATCCAGCTTCGGATTCCCGCAGTTATCGCCATATTTCCAAAAGAAGGTTGAGACGCTCTCGTTTAAGCGATCCGGACTCTAATGTTGTATCGTGAACAGCGTGGAGATGGAATCGTCTTTGTGAATTCCGATGATCGCCTGAGCAAACACCCCGGCCACGCTGAGCACTTGGATTTTGGCGCATTTGACGGCTTCCTCGCTCAACGGTATGGTATCGCTCGTATAGATTTTTTCGATGACCGAATCATTGATTCGTTGAATGGCCGGTCCGCTCAGGACGGGATGCGTGCAGAACGCCAGGATCTTCTGAGCTCCGTTCTCCACCAGGCCTTGGGCTCCGGCGCACAGCGTGCCCGCCGTGTCCACCATATCGTCCAGTATAATGCAGATGTTTCCGTCCACGTTACCGACAATATGCATGACTTCGGCTTTGTTGGGTTCAGGCCTCCGTTTGTCGATCATCGCAATCTTGGTATTGAGGATCTTGCCGTAGGCCCGGGCCCGTAACATTCCACCGGCGTCGGGAGAGACGACCACAATTTTCTTACCCATGAATTCTTCACGCATAAAGGGGAAAAACACCTGGGAGGCGTACAAGTTGTCCACTGGAATATTGAAAAAACCCTGAATCTGCCCGGCGTGCAGATCCATGGTGACCACTCGTTCGGCGCCCGCGGCGCTGATGAGATCCGCTACCAGTTTTGCGCTGATAGGGACTCTCGGAGCGTTCTTGCGATCCTGCCGGGCATAGCCGTAGTAGGGAATCATGGCTGTGATCCGGCCGGCCGAGGCGCGTTTTAAAGCATCGATCATCAGAAGCAGTTCCATCAGGTTGTCGTTGACCGGATTGCACGAGGATTGGATCACGAACACATCCCTTCCTCGCACGTTCTCCTGAATCTCGACAAACAGCTCGCCGTCGCTGAATCTGGTAAGTTTGGCTTTCCCGAGCGGCACACGCACGGTTTCGCAGATGCGGCCGGCCAGGCCCGGGTTGCTGCCTCCGGCAAATACCTTCAACTCTCCTCTGGAATTTCCCATATCTTCTCCCGAAAAGCGGGGTCGCCTTTCAGCGATCCCCCCGAATCCATCATTGACTATTCCCAGTGGCGGCTCACTAGGGGGGGTGTTATGTAACAATTCGGTCGGAAAAGATCAAGAGACCTGAGGAAAGAAAACCAGGAAGCTGGATACGTGCGGTGGGGATCTGCTGTATATATCTCCTATATGCGGGAATATTTATGAAATCTTGCGCTTTTGCTATAGAACATTTGGAATATCAGTGCGTTAAGCGAAAAACAGCGCCGCTCTTGAAACCGCAGCCCTTGAAACGCGCAATTTTGTCTTTTTGACGTGCTTTTTCGCTTTCAGGGATCCTGTCATTGGTTCAAGGCTGCGATGTCCGGGTTCGAGTTGAACATGCAGAACCGCGCCGCGTCCGGAGCCTTCGCAGGGACTCCTGCGTCCCAAGGGCAAGCAAACCAGGCCTCTTTACCATACCGTTCTAAGAGCCTGCCACGGCTAAATTGCAGAGCTTTACGCCTTTGGGGCCGTGATAGGCTTCCCTTTGAACTGTTTCCGACGAAAAGGTCGCCCGTCGGAACGCGTTTTCCATAACGCCGCTCACGGATCCGCCTTTGACCGGCTTCACGCCGGAGTCCGTAAGCCAATATCCGAGTCTGATTTCGCCGGAGAACGCCCCTGATACGGGGTCCGGATCGAAAGTGGAAAAACGGACACAATGGAGGACGGGTTTCGGATTGAATAACGAATCGAAAGGGGTTGCACCCGGCTCGATCACCACGTTTGCAAAAGCTCCGCTGGGTTCGAGGCGCAAGTATTGGGCATAACGCTTTTCCACCGGACGTTGGCATAAAAGACCGTTTTCGATCACCTTGACAGGACGCATCGAAAGACCGTTGTCGTCAAAAGGAAGTGATTTCAGCCCTCCAGGCAGGGCCGGGTCGCTGGTCAATGTGATTCGGTCTCCCGCCACTTCCGAGACCACCGGCTCGCCGTTCTTAAACCTGGACCAACCATGGTAAGCGGCCGGACCGCCCGATTGGGCCACAAAATAATTGAAAAGGCTGTCCAGGCTTTCGTGAGAAAAGACAACGTCAAACTCTCCGGTAGGAGGTTCTTCAGCGGACAGGGTATCGCGAGCGAAACGGGCGTTCCGCGCCACCATGGAATCAGGATCCAGATCCTGCAGCCTCCGGACTTTCCTGCAGCCATGGCTTTCCGATTCATGTCCCAAGCCGTCTTTCGCCAGACACACGAAGTCAACGAACAGCTCCGTCTCCGAATAACCCGCCTCGATTCCAAGGGAGTTGCGGAAAGTCCTGCGCTTCTCCTCAATCCACACTTCGGACGAGCTCAGCACAACCTGTTCTTGCCGGCTCTTGACCTCGAGCCGTTTTCGCACCGTGGCGATGTGGTGGAAGGGATTGGCCGCCATTGTCGGATCATGAGTCTCGACCTCGGAATAGTGTTGGCCCGGCCCCGGCAAATCGAAAGGCTCGTTTTTCACCAGTGCGGCCATTTCAATGGATCGGCGGACCCGGGACCGAAATTCGTCCAATGGGTTCAACACGAGGGAAGATTCTCCCAACACTCTTTTCCCATCCAATACCCTCTCTGCATACAAGCGGAGGAGAAGCCGGTCGGAATTCAATTCGCGGACACACTCGACCTCATCCATTATTCGAAATTCCTGAAAAGCGGACGAGCTTACAACCAGTGCTTCCCAGGCGGTGAGTGGTTTCACCTGGGATAGAAACACAAAAATTTCGTCAAGTCCGGGAAATCCCATACTCACCCCAGTCGCGCCCGAAGTCTCAAATAAGGTCCACCGTCCGTAACCTTCACCCATTCCTTGTGGCCTTTGCCGCACATGCCCAGACCTGAAATCCTGACGCTGTTCCCAACCATGGAGATGGATTTCAACAACTCCGGGACGGATCCCGTGACAATAACCGGAGAGAACACGCGTCCAGTTAACTTCCCATGCCTGATTTCCCGCGCCAGGTATCCTTCGAGCTGAATGCCCCAGCCTTTGGGATCCTCCATGCCGTTGCTCGGTCGGTCCAGCATATACCCGTGGTCGATATCGGAAAGCATCTGGTCCAGGGTATGCCCGCCGGACTCGAAGAAGGTGTTGCTCATGCGCGCGTACGCCTTTCGCTCGAACGATTCCCTCCTTCCATTGGCCGTTCGGGGGAGGTTCAGCCGCATGGCCGAGTTCATGTCCGTCAGGGCCTGTGTCAGGATGCCACCCACTAGGATGCGGGTGCAGGAAGAGATCTCGCCTTCATGGTCGAACAAATAAGATCCCGCTTGTCCGGGCAAACTCGGATCGTCCGACATGTTCACCAGAGGCGAGGCCACCTCTTTGCCCATATACGCTTGCCCCATGGACCGCTTTTTTAGAAACATGTCCGCTTCCGTACCATGACCGAAAGCCTCGTGCGCAAATAGTCCGGCGAATTCCGGGGAAAGGATGGCGTCGTAGGTACCTGGGATCAGACGATCGGCGGCAAGCTGGAGAAGCCCGTCCGAAACGAGGCTCTCCAGTTCTTGTTCGTTGATGTGGGCGTGTTCCCAGCCTCCCTGAAAGCAGTGTCCTGTATGGAGCGACGCGGATTTGGCGCCCTCCCTTACGATGACCAAAGCCACGGCCTGGGTCCTGCGAAGGTGCTGATAGAGGAGCTTGTTCCGGTTGACAAATACTTCCCGGTCTCGCGTGTGCCCATATTGTATGACAGCGTCGGCGATTCGCGAATCCATGGCGCGAAGTTTGGCCTGCGTATCGCCCAGAGCGTCCAGCTTCTCGTTTAGCGGTATCTGCTCGGGACGGTCTTTGCATTCGACACGATAGGCCTTTTTCATCTTTGGACCCGGATCCACCTCTATACCGTCGTATCGGATCCCATCGTATCCGGCCATGTCACGGAGATCTCGAGTGGCTTTCCTCAATGCTGCGGAGGTCAAGTCATTGGTCGCCGCTTCGATAAAGTGTTTTCCCGTAAATACAGTCAGGACCACGCCCTTGACCGGATGGATTTCTTCCACGATTTGGCGCTTGTTCTGCCATACGACGCGTTCTCCTTCGTGCTGCAAGGCCAGCGCGCAAGCGTAGGGCACTTCTCGCTCGAGATCGAACACACAGTCCGAAAGGATCGGAAACAGTCCCTGATCGATATTCACCTGCAATTCTCCCTGTCCGCTTCTTACAGCCCGCTCGAAAGAAGTGAAACCCGCCGCAGCAGCAGGCAGGCTCGCGGATCTCCAACAAGACTCCACATGCGAAGCGAATGTGGATGTACCCCTTTCTTGTCTTTTGTGGAGGGTACTCCACCAATGAGGAGATTTCAAATCGAAAGGACTGGGAAACAACCTTGGCCTTCATTCCGAGGGTCGCCGAATCGGACCAAGCCGGGGCCATTCGAGACGCCTTCAGGCAGTCTTGCATTAAGGCTTGAAGGCGAATCGGGGGCCGGGTAGTATGGCTGGAATCAGCGATCACTTATCTCAGATCACGACTCCGAGTATTGACACGTTGCGATTCAACGCCCCATCGAGGAGAAATAGAAAGGAAACCGTATGGATCTAGTAGACGCCATAACATCCAGGAGGTCCATCAGGGCTTTCAAGCCGGAGCCCGTACCCCGGCGCATCGTCAGGGAGTTGTTAGTGACGGCTGTCCGGGCACCTTCCGGAGTGAACTCCCAACCGTGGGAATTCTATCTGGTCTCGGGTAACGCCCTCGATGAACTTAGAGAAGCCTGTACGGAGAAGTATCGGCTGGGCATCGAACCCAAGCCGGATATCACGATACCGAGCATAGGGAATGTGGGGCCGAGACTTCGGGGGATTTACAGGGATCGAAGTGTAAGGCTGGCAAAGCAGATATTCGAAGCCGTGGGCATCCTGAAGGGCGATGACGAGCGTTTACGGGAATACTATGAAAACATGTATCATTTTTTCGGCGCCCCCGCCGTTCTGATCATTGTGCACGACAAACTGCTGAGCGGCGGATGGCCGCTTGTGGATTCGGGCATCATGGCTCAGACCATAGCCCTCATGGCCCAACAGTATGGCCTTGGAACCTGCATCATGCGAGCCATTGTCGACTATCCGGATACACTGAGGGAGATCGTAAAGATCCCGGATTCGAAGTTCATTGTTATCGGCATGGCCATCGGGAAGCCGGATTGGGATCATCCGATCAACAACATCCTATCTGAAAGGGAAGCCTTGGAAAACATACTTACTTTTGTGGACTAGCGGTCTGAAGAGTTCAGAGGGCCGTTACTTGTCTTAAGCCATTCTTTCAGCCATGGGAGAGGGGACTGAAGGAACCCGATGCGGGAGTCGGCGGTTCCCCTGATGCGGTCTCATGTTCGTGGAGTGGAGGGGAACTCTTTTGATCGACCAAAAGAAAGGCTCAGGAAAGCGGTTCCGGCTGCCAGTCTTCGAAGAAATCGTCGAGAACGCGGGCGGCTCCAAAAGGTAAATGACCGTAGACGATAGACAACTGCTTTTGTGCTGTCGACTTCGTTTCTTTATCAATAATCACTTTCCATACAGCCGACGCAAACCCCGATCGGTCCGCGCCGCCTCTGCAGTGGATCAGAACAGGAGGCTTCGCCTCTCTAAAAATGGCGATCAATCGATCCATTTGGTCCGGCGTCGGCTTAATGTAGGCCGATAAATCAATATCGTAATGCTTTACACCAAGCATCCGACTGACGTCCTTTTCCTCTCCGTACCATTGCTCGCCGGTGCATTCACCTCGGAGATTTATGATAGATTTAATATCATACTTTGATACATAGTATTGGAGTTCACCTCGGTCCAATTGGGCGGACCTGTATGCGGATTCCGTCGTGACCAAATGGAAATTATTTTGTTCTTCTATATAAAATATGCAGGATCCGGTGGCAAAGAGAATCAGACATAGAAAGATAAGCGCCAGCTGGATTTTCGAGCTGAACCAACGCCGCGAGTTCTCCATGTTGGACTCGGGCTCCATTGCTGTTGATGATGGCCTGGGAGAAGCAGCCACGTAAGCTCCAGGTGTTCGGGGGTATCCGTCTGAGAGAATACGGTTCTTCCGCGTCTCCGCTCCTATTCGAACGAATTCCGACGGATGACCGCTTCTGATTTTCCTAGTGCCGCGAAATCTTAGTCATCGAACGCTGCTTTTATCAATCCTATCACTTCCCTCCCCCCTAACTCAAGTGACTTAAACTGAAGATGGCCGGGAAATCGGATGTGGGGCAGGCGGTCCTCCGGTAAACGGCAGGCTATTTGTCGCCGAACCGATAGGGAGCGTGACACATTTCCTCGACCACATCCGCAGGAAGGAGTTTCTCCCTCAAAATCCGCTCGGCGCTGTTGTGGCTGCGATCCACTCGTTCGAAGGCTTCTTGAACATATTCCGGCCCTACCTCGCTCGAGTACCGTCCGATGTATTCTCCGGGAATGGACGAGGAAGTCTTTTTGAGGACGAACGCTTCTATTTCGGCGTCGGCTGTCAGGCGAACGATTTGGTTCGTTTCATCCAGTTCGATGACCATGCGGTGCTGTTTTCCCATGCATCCTCCTTCCCGGATAACAGCCGAGGTGGAACTCGGTTCGTCTACTGTTTGGCGCAGGCTTCGGCTAGGAAAATCGTCGGATCTGCGCCCTCGAAGCGGCCACCCTCAGGGGTGGGGCGAACCCCCGGCACATTCGGCTCGCCGAGGGATTCCTGCACCGCTCCTAGTCCGATGCCATTCCATTGGGGTGTTCGAACCGTTTTCTTTCGCTTCCTCGAGGGCCCGGCGGAATTTGGCCAGCTGTTCTTCGAAGTAGCTGCGATCCTCCAAAGGCAGGCGTAGGATATCCTCCGCCTGCAACACAGCCTCGTCGAAACGTCCATTCCGGTAATAGCTTTCGGCCAGAGTATCCAATATGTGCGGAGCCGGCTTCAAACGTGCGGCCTTCTCAGCCAGATCGAGCGCCTCCTTCGGCTTGCTGAAAGCGGGATCTTCGGAAGTGGCGTAAAGCCATGCCAGGTTGTTCAACGTCTCCGGGTCCACGGGGTTGATGTCCAGGGCCGCCTGATATGAATGTTCAGCGTCTCCGAAACGCTTTTGTTCGAAGTAGAGACTGCCTAGCATGGATAGGGCGTTCGCATCATCGGGATGGTGTTCGATATAGCGAGTCAACGCTTTTTCAACGCTGACGCGTTCCAGCGCGGCCCGTACCGGGGATTGCTCCAGAACGTACGCCCCCACACCCACCACTAGCACAACCGACACATACAACCATATGGATCGTTTTATCTTGGAATCGTGGGCAGGAATGAGACGGGGTTCGAAAGTCGCCCGATTGAGCGTTTCGATCCGTTCCCGCACACTGAAATGATGCCATGAAGGCGTGCCGGGAGGAGTACCGCTGAAATACGCGATTTTTTCCAATGAACGCGTCAAGGCTTCAGCGTTTCCGGTCTGTTGAAGACTGAACAGGTCCGCCTGTCGTTCGAAGTTTCGCATGAAGTACCCGAATACAAAACGAAAATACAGCACGAATCCGCCCAGCATCGGTATCGTGAGAAGAAGGGACAATCGGGTGGTCTCGGACGGCGAAGAAGAAGTAACCAGGGAGATCAGCGTGTCGCTATAAGGCGCCAATAGCGCAAAGATCGTAAACAACGGATACACAAGCACCACATATCCCATGATAAGAAACATATAATAAAGCATGTGTTTTCTCTTGATATGCCCGATCTCGTGAGCCAACACACCGGTGAGTTCTTCCGAATTCAATAGGTTCAGCAGAGATGGACTGATCATGATGTATCTGAATCTGGAAATGATGCCCATGACGCCCGCCGTCAGCAACTCCCGTTCGAACAAAGGCCATAGCATGATATCGCGGTAGCGGAAGTGATTTCTGATGCATTCGCCCTCAATGTGGTTTCGAACGGGACCGGGAGGAAGCGGGGCGAGTCCCCAGAAATAACGAATCAGCACCGGGCCGAATACGGCGAACAATCCCACGAAGGTCCCAAAAAAGACGATTTCCTGGGTGAATGCGCCCAGTCTTGCCAGGGGGTTGAAGGCGGTAAGCTCCATAACATCCGTCGTACATGACAGGATGAACCACGGCGCCAATATGGAACCGTAAAGCCTGAGACGGGCGAGCACAAAGCTGCTGCGGGTCCACTCCAGTCCGAAAAGCCTGCGCGCCAGTGGATAGGCGGACCACCACATCACGATCAGATAAGCGAAGAATACGCAGAGAGCAAGGAAGGAAGACAATGTCGGGAACGACCTGCTCCACGGTAGCGCTTGAAAATCCGCCTTGACGTTCAGAACGTAGACGTGAAAAGTGAAGCAAGCCATCGCGAGAATGGAAAACCAGGTCAGGCAGCGCCGGTACCGTTTCTGTATCAGGCCCAAAGCGACACTGTTCCCGGCGGCCAATCCGGCGAGACGTTTGAACACCACGCCCACCAGCACTCCGTAAACCGTGAAGACCAGCAGAGAGGCCACCCAGCGCATCCCGGTTTGAACCGGATCCACCGCCGGGGGCTCGAAGGTGGTGTAGACGATCAATACGGTAATGAAAATAATGAAGTATTCGTATATCATAACTTCGGTGCTCTGCGTATGTATCCGGCGATCCCGAAGATCGCCGGCAAGTCCACATGGGACATCAGGTTCGGGGCATTAGTAACAGGAAAGTGTCCGAGGTGCAAGCGAACCACGCCTGCTCCGAACGAACCATTCTCGGGTGCATGCAAAGACAGGAGCCTTGGATGGATCTCAAACAGAAAGCATCATGGATCGAAAAAAAGCTGGATCGGATGCTGCCTGACGCGTCTTGCGCGTTGAATTACGGGAATCCGTGGGAGCTGCTGGTTGCGACGATTCTGTCGGCGCAGTGTACCGATGAACGGGTGAATCAGGTAACGCCGGACCTGTTCAAGAAGTATCCCGATGTCAGGGACATGGCTCGGGCCGTTCCGGATGAATTGGAGGAAGCCGTCCGTCCCACCGGATTTTTCCGGAACAAAGCCAAGAGCTTGAAAGGATGCGCCGAGGCCCTGGTGGAGCGTTTCGGGGGTGAGGTGCCGCCGAGTCAGGAAGAACTGGTAAAGCTTCCCGGTATCGGGAGAAAGACGGCCAACCTGATCCTGGGAGAGACTTACGGAATCCCGGGAATCGTTGTGGATACGCACGTATCGCGGGTGGCCCAACGTCTGGGACTCACCGGGAACAAAGACGCAGTCAAAATCGAATTCGACCTCATGGAACTTTTTCCCAAGGAGTCCTGGAACCGACTCAGCCACCGGATGATCTGGCACGGGCGTCTCACTTGCACGGCGCGGAAACCCAAATGTCCCGAGTGTGAACTCAAAACCCACTGCGACTATTATCAGGAATCGAGGAACAAGACATGACAGTGAATTTCAGGCAGGCGCTCGAGGACAACCGGAATCGAGACCGGAACGGAGCCTCGGAAGCAGGTCGAAGGTGGTGGGATCGCAGGACGTGTTCGGCGGGTTTGGCGGCCCTATTGTGCCTCGTCCCCGCTGTCGATGCGCCGGCTCAGCGGCGCATGTACGACGACGGGTGGCAGGGCGGACCTTACATGATGCCCTGGAACATGGGCTGGTTTGGTTCTATTCTGATGTTTGCCCTCTGGATTGGGCTTTTTGCCGTCGTGTTCTTTCTCGTCAAGAAGTGGATTCAAACATCCCAGAAGGGGAGCCCGGACCTGCCTCACCGCCCCTCCGCCATGGACATTCTCAAAGAACGCTATGCTCGGGGCGAGATCGATAAGGAGGAGTTCGAGGAGAAAAAACGGGTCCTCGAGGACAACAGGTAGCCGCGCAGGACCAGTTGTGCAGCCCGGCCCATTTGTTTTCGAAGGCGGAATCATCTCGGACGATCCCTGTTACCCGGTGGGAGGAGAGCGTTTCGACGGTCAGGGGTGAGATGAACGTGAAGCCCCCGGCCCTCCATGTGCCGGCGTGGACCTAACGTTCGGTTCCGGCGAGGCTTTTCCATCCGTCCTCCGACGATTCGCCGGTCCGCCTTACCGCTCTCAACTGATCCTGCCGGATCCAGCCCCGTTTGTCTTTGGATACCCGAATGAGCTCCCACCCCGGCTCCCGGCGCTCCCGAATCGCCATAGCGCCGTCATGAAGCTTGAACAGCAGCGTATCCTGCGAGTCCGGACCGGCCAGCACCTGAGCTTCATCTACAATCACGACGGCCTTGGAATCGTGGGCCAGGCCATACCATTTCCACCCCAGCGCCGACCCGGACACAAACCAGACGGCCGTACAGACAAGCAGCGCATAGAACGACCATTCGGAGCGCCGCCAAAGGCGCACCAGGAGCAGAGTCCAGAGCAGGATGTTGATCACGGCGAAAACCATTCCGGCTTCCGGCCGTGTCAGGGAATCGGTCCAAAAGAACGCATTGTCTAGAGAATGCCGTTCGGGCGTAATCCTGTCCAGAGTCTGTTTGATGGCGTAGCTCGAATTGTAAGCCAGATCCGCGTCTCGGGGGATCAAGATCCGGGCGCGTTCGTAGTTGAGCAAAGCCATTCCAAGGCGATGCAGCTTGACGTAGCAATTCCCCAAGTTGTAATAAACGTCCCCCCCTGCGGGGCCGGAACCGATCAGTTGCTCGTAGGCCCGGGCCGCTTCCTGAAAACGTCCCGCCCCGTAAGCCTCATTGGCTCTGAAAAAAAGGGCTTCTCGGTCATGAACCGGCTCCGCTGAAACCAGGGCCGCACCCACGAGGAGAAGCATCATCACGACCATGACGAGCGCGTTCCGTTTCATTTCAGCCCCTTGTCCACTTTCTTGACCGCATGAATCCATTCCTGCTTCAGACGTGACCGGGCTTCTCGACTCCCCGGCGAGAAAACGGTGTGTTCCAACTGCTCCATCAGATTCCGAACGTGCTCGGCCACTTTTTCATCCAGACCTTCCCGGATGAGCAGCGCTTCGCATTCCGCCGGGCCGAAATATCCTCCCGGAAGGGTCAGTCGTTCGGAAAGAAAACGCCTCCATGCGTTCAGTAAGGATGCGGCGTCGCACCCCTCGCTATTGCAGTGACCGATGAATCCGCCCGCCGCTTTTCGGGCGAGAAGCACGTGCGCTTTACTTCGATTTCTTCGCAGTAGCGTGCGAGAAGCTACGGCGCCGGCGAATACAAGAGGGGGGAACAGGAACACCGTCCAAAGCAGAATCGGATTCATGCCCGGCGGATTCAATCCTGCCACGGACCGATGGATGGGGAGGATGTCCTCGCCGAGAAGTTCGACCTCCTTCTTTTGTGACCCCGCTTCCCTTTCCGATGCCGCCGGTGACAGCCATCCTTCCGGTTGCGCGGCGGCGTTTCCCGGTTTCGCCCTCAGCACCAACGGATTTCCAGACAGGCGCTTGTAGGTTCCGTCGGCCGGATCGAAGTAGCTCACGGATATGGGAGGAATCGTGTGTGTCCCCGCGTTCTTGGGCACCAGCGCCCACTTCATGGTCTTCCTACCGAAGTACCCGTCGTTTTCCGGCCTTATATCAAGGCTGGGCTGATCCGCATAGGTCTTGACGCCCTCCGGTTCCTGAAGTCGCAACTCGGGGATGCGTCGCACGTTGCCTGTTCCGGAAAGCACGGCCGTAAAGGTAGCCGAATCTCCGGCTGTTACTTCCGTCGGATCCAGACTTGTTTCGAACCTGAACGAGCCCACCAATCCGCTGAAATCCGCCGGTCTTCCTTCCGAGGGAAGCTCTCGGACGGTCAATTCCAATCCGTTGGAAGACACGGTCAGAGGTCTGGAAGGCGTTAAACCTAAAAAGAAATCGCCAAACAATCCGGAACGGCGTCTCTCCTGGTAAACGCTCATTTGCATGATGGCCGGCGGAATGGCGTATATTCCCGGCTTGGTCGCAGACAAGAGGTAGCGGACTTCGACCACCTGGAAAGGCCGACCCGAGATGATGGATTGATACTCGGCGCCTTTTCCGATCTGAGCGAATTCGATTCCGGGCGCCTCCAGTTTATCGAGGCTGAGATTGGAAATTTGAACATTGTAGAAGAGTTTGAGCGTGAGCACGGCGGCCTCTTCCTGGTAGACGTCTTTCTTGGGCAAGGACGCTTTCAGAAATACGGGGTTCGAGGGTGAGGCCTCTTGAGCCGGCTCCTCCGACACGCGCAGGGTTACTTGATTGCTGGAATAAGTCCGCCCACCCGCTTCGACCGTGGCCGGACCGATGACATAGGATCCTTTTTTCAGCGGCTGCAGTTGATAGGTGTAGTCCACACCCGCGCTCATCACTCCGTTCACGATTTCCATTCGCGTCGAAGTTCCGCCCCGAGTCATCCTAAAGGCCTCCGTACCCTGTATTCGGGGAGTTGACGCGCCTTGTGCACCGAACACGCTCACCCGAAGCGTCACCGGATCCGAAATTGAAGCGTTCGTTCGATCCAGTTCGATCTCGACTCCGATTTCGGCCCGCGCAACGGCGATCCAGGAGCAGAACAGCACGAAAGAGAAGAACGATATGATGACTTTTTTCCCGGGCGCCATAGCTCTAAATCCGAGTACCTCCTGCTTTGAAGCTTTCAGGACGGTCTCAATATTTCGCGTTCCGCGAAGTCGGAACGGCGATGGTATGTACAAAATAGTCCACTCCGCGGACGATCCTACCAGTCTTTTCCGGAACGGGTGGCCGCTCCTTGAGCCTGAAACAGATAATACGGTTTTCGATTTTCCTCGACATTGTCCAAAAGAGCCTCGGCCATGTTGGCATCCATTGGAACCCCCGCCTTTGGTTCCTTCTGCTTTTCCTGAGCCCTTTCCGACGCGGCCTCATCTGTCCGGTCGGCTTCTTCCTGCTGTGAGGGGCTTTTGTTTTCGGCCGTTTCCGCCTTTTGCGAAGGCTTGTTTTCCTTCTGTGATTTGCTGTCGGCCTCTTGTTCCCCGGACTCCTTCGAGTTCGCGTCCTTTTGTTGGTCGGGTTTCCGTTCCGTATCTCCGCCCTGATTCTCCTGTTGGCTGTCCTCGGGTTTCGAGGCTTCGGACGTGTCTTGGGAATCCTGTTGCCCGGAATCGTCTTGCTGTCCGGAATAGTTCTGCTGCTCCCGCTGCTGTTGCGCCTCCCGGATCCTGCGCAAGGCCAGTTCCAGATTGTGTCTGGCGTCCGGATCGTCAGGATTGAGAGCCAGGGCGCTTTTGTACGCAGCGGCGGCCTTGTCGAACTGCCCGGACTTGAAGGCCGCGTTTCCGAGATTGTAGATGCTTCGACGTTTCATGTCAGGATCTTCCGACCGGGCCAGAACGCTTTGAAAAGCCGCGGATGCGGCCTGGTAATCTTCGCTGCCGTATGCCGCACATCCACGGTTATACCGAAAGCGGGCATCGAGGGGATGGTCCATATCCTGCTTCAAGAATTGCTTTTCCGCTTCGGCGTATCGCGCCTGCCGGTACAAATCTTCCCCGGTTTCATCCGCACGCGCGGCCGTGATGGAACTCAACAAAACCAAGAATGCCGCCGGCACGACCCATGCCCACCTGTGAATGTTGACGCACCGAAGTATCATTATGCGGGTGTCCTCTCCCGAACGAGGCCTTCCGTCAGCAGAAATGCCAACGCCAGGACCGCGAACAGGTGGAATCGTTCTTCATATACGCGAACTTTTCCGCCCTTGAGTTCCTTTTTCTCGGTTTTAGCCCGAAGGCCCTGGAAATAGATCGAGTCCAGATCCAAATCACCGGTTACCGAGCGGGTGTAACCTCCCCCGGTGGCAGCGGCCATCTTTATAAGGCCGGGCTCGACCAGCTTGGACAAAATGAGGTTGCCTTGCGCGTCTTTTTCAAAACCGCTTTCATCGCCGCCTCTGGGTATGGGGGCTCCCTCGGGCGCTCCCATGCCGATGATGAAGAGACGTACACCTTTGGACGCAGCCTCCTTGGCCTCTTCGACGCCGCGGCCCTCCTGATCTTCCCCGTCGGTGACCAGAATCACGGCTTTATCGGTTTCGCTTTTGAAATCAAAACAGTCCATGGCCTTACGGACGGCTTGGCCCAGATCCGTACCGGGTACCGGACTCTGATCCGGGCTTACCCCGTTTATAAACAGCTCCATGGCTGCGTAGTCCAGGGTGAGAGGATATTCCACGAATGCCGCCCCCGCGAACGTGACCAAGGCAACCCGGTCACCTTGCATTACCTTGAGCAAATCCAGAATTTCCCGCTTGGCGCGCTCCAGCCGATTGGGTTTCACGTCCCGGGCCAACATACTGCGCGAAACATCCAGAACCACGGCGATGTCTACGCCTTTTCCGCTGACTTCCCGATAATGGCTTCCCCATTGAGGACCGGCAAGAGAGAAGATAATGAAGCCTACCGCGGCCAGCATCAGAATGGCTTTAAATACGACCTTTCGATGATTCAACGGAGGAGCGAGCCGTTCGAGCAGTGCGGGGTCGGCGTATTTGGACAGGGCCAACCACTTTCTGCGCCGATCGACGACGAAGAAGATGGCAAAGAATGGAATCAGCCACAGGAGATGCAGGATCCACAGATATTGAAACTTCATTTCTGTTTCCTAAGGTAGCACCCGGACGAAGAAACTGCTGACGGCGAGTTCCCCCAGCAGCAGAATCAGAGCCGGAATCAGGAAATACCGGTACAGTTCTTCGAAGTGGAAAAATTCTTTCATCTTGATTTCGGTCTTTTCCTCTCGATCGATCATGTCGTAGATCTCGGCGAGGCTCTTGCTGTCCGACGCTCGAAAATAATGCCCGCCTCCGATGTCGGCCACCTGCTGCAGCGTTCCTTCATCCAGATCCACTTGCTGATGGACCAGACGTTCTCCAAAGGGCGTGTCCACCTTGAAAGGCGCCGGGCCGAAGCCTCCGACCCCGATCGAGTAGATCTTGATGCCCAGAGCGCGGGCCGCTTCGGCGGCGGCTTCGGGGCCGATGGTCCCAAAATTGCTGCGTCCGTCGGTGAGCAGTATGAGGATCTTGGCCTTGGCTTTCAATTGCTTCAAGCGTTTAGCGCCTACGGCCAGAGCGGAACCAATGGCCGTACGATCGCCCGCCATGCCGATTTGCATATCTTGGATCAGGGTCAGCAACAGGCCTTTGTCCAGGGTGAGCGGCGACTGGGTATAGGCGTCTTTTCCGAAGACCACCAATCCCAATCGGTCGTATTCCCGCTTCCGGATGAACTCGCCAACCACCCTTTTTACCGCGGTCAAACGATCCACCTGTTTCCCGTCCACCTCGAAATCCAGCGCGCGCATGGATCCGGAGGTGTCCAGGCACAACACGATATCCACTCCTGAAGAAGGGATCTCCCTGGAAATGTTGTAGAGCTGTGGCCGGGCCACGGCCAGCGCCAGCAAAACCAGAGCCAGGGCGCGCATCCACAGCGGAGCGCGCGCCCAACGTCCGCTTCTGCCGCCCCCGATTCGGGCCATCGCCGACGCGTGGGAATGGATGAGGGCTGCGGGCCGTCTGCGAAGAGCCAACAGCACCCAGATGAAAACGGCGATCAGCAGCGTGAGCAGAGATGGATAGGCGAATCGAATCATGTCCAAAAGCGCGTTCCAATCAATGAAAAGCGAACCACTAGCCTGCCTTACGGCCTTCTTCCTGAGGCTCCGGCTTTGGCATGGTTTGGTGGATGTAGCGTCGAGCCTCGTCCAAATGTTCCTCTTTCTGCGAACCGAGCGGAATGAGATCCGCGAATTTCACCTGGTCCGCCATGCAGAGCAGCCGGATCAGTCCTAGATCCCTGTCGGATGCCAATCGAACCGAGATCTCTTCGGTGGTGGATTCCAGGGCCGGAAAACCCCGCAGGGATCCCACATATTCTCTGAGGATTTCGGAAAACCGGAAATAGAATCGCTTTATGGTTGCCTGATCCGGCCAATCCTCCCTTCCGAGGAGGTCCAGCCCGTTCAGTGCCGTGAGATGGGGAAGGTCGACGGGCATCAGACCATTCCGAGTCCTGCGTCTCCCGCGAAACCACCAGAGGCAGCTTCCGAGGATCAGCAATCCGGCAAAAGCGATTACCGACCAAAAGATCCATCGGGATCGCCAGAAAGCGGTGACCGGGTAGATATCCTTAATAGGCTTCAGCAAGGCCTTCTCCGGGTCCTCCCGGAAGTTCGACGCAATGGGTATGCGGACCGGCGCAGACCAGAGCCATTGTTCGCTGTCGCCCCGTCCCGTCAGTCTTAGGCCGATTTTTTCGAACTCGAGACTGTCCAGGCTATCCGCGAGGATATGCACCACCCCGGAGTCGGCGCCGAATTTCGAGTCGAGCACTGTGGCGTGCTCCAATCCATGGAGGACCGGCTTGTCCGGAAGCGCGCATCCTTCGGGAACGGAATACGATAAGGTCAGCGTAACCGGTTGGCCCACCACGGGCTTTAGCGGGGCGTACGTCACTTTCAAGGATTCCGGCTGCGGCTCGCCGGCTTCGACGCCGTAAGGAGCCGGCGCCAGTACAAGCAACAGCACCATCAAAAGCGTGAGTGCGGTTCGCGGTTTCATCTTCGGCCGGCCCTCTGCTGGAAAAAACGCGCCAGTGGATCCACAACGGATCCGTCCGTGGAGAAATGCACCACGTCTGCTCCGGCCCGGGCCGCATGCTGCTCGAGTGTTCGGTCCATTTCTCCGCGCCAGGCCGCGATTTTGGCGCAAAACGCCCTGCTAGAAGTGTTTACCAACACCCGCTCGCCCGTTTCAGGATCCTCGAGAAAGACCAATCCCGCATCCGGAAGTACGCTTTCAGAGGGGTCCGAGATCTTCATAATCGTAATAGTATGTTTCTTGGCGGCTATAAGCAGGGGCTTTTGGAAGTTCTCGTCCAGGCAATCCGAGATCAGGAAGACGATGGCGCGGCGGCGGACCACGGTCATGAGAAACTCCAACGCCGCGGCAATATCGGTGCCGGTGTGCGCGGTCTCCCGGGTGAAAATCTCTTTGATCAATCGCCAGACGTGGCCGGCTCCCTTTTTGGGAGGGAGGTAGGCTTCGATTTCGGAGGTGAAGAGAATGGCCCCTACTTTGTCGTTGGTCCGGATGGCCAAAAACGCCAGCAACCCGGCCACTTCCGCCAATACCTCGCGCTTGAACCGTTTTCGGGTCCCGAACAGCTCGGAGCCCGACAGATCCAGCATCAAGATCAACGTCATCTCGCGCTCTTCGTGAAACAGCTTCACGAACGGATGCCCGAACCTAGCGGATACGTTCCAGTCGATGTTCCGGACGTCGTCTCCCGGGAGATACTCGCGCACCTCCGTGAATTCCATGCCCTTGCCTTTGAAAGCGCTGACATAGCGACCGGCGAAGGTCTCGTTGGCGAGAAAACGCGTTCGGAAATGAAAACGCTGAATTTTCTTGATGAGTTCTTTTGGGAGCATAACGGATTCAGGGGACTTCGATGCGCTCCAAAATGGAGCGTATCAACTGGTCCGGGGTGACGCCTTCCGCTTCCGCTTCATAGCTGAGGAGCAGCCGATGCCTGAGTATGTCCGGAGCCATCTGTTTTATGTCCTGGGGCTTGACATAAGCCCGCCCACTCAGAAAGGCATATGCTTTCGCAGCCTGGCCCAGCCAGATCGAGGCACGGGGGGAAGCGCCGATGGTAATCATGGACGAAAGATCCAAGCCAAAATCGGCCGGCCGCCGGGTGGATTGCACGATGCGCACGATATAGTCCACCAGCTTCTCTTCCATGTGAATTTGGCCGACCACCCGCTTGGCCGCCTCGACGGTCGAGCATTCCGTAACGGCGCACAATCGTTCCGTAACGCCGTCGTAAACACGGCGCATAATCTCCCGCTCTTCCACGTCCGAAGGGTAGGTGACCAGCAGTTTGAACATGAAGCGGTCTATTTGCGCCTCCGGCAACGGGTATGTTCCTTCCTGTTCGATAGGGTTCTGCGTGGCCAGCACCAGAAAAGGATTCGGCAGTTTGAGGGTCTCGTCGCCAATGGTGATCTGCCGTTCCTGCATGGCCTCGAGAAGGGCGCTCTGGACCTTGGCAGGAGCGCGGTTGATTTCATCGGCGAGAATGATGTTGCTAAAAATGGGTCCCTTCTTCAATTCGAAAGTGCCCTTGTCCGGGCGATAGATCTGGGTCCCGATGATATCCGCGGGGAGCAGGTCCGGGGTAAACTGAAGTCGTTGAAACCCGGTGTTCAGCGTGGCGGCGAGGGCCCGAACCGCGGTGGTTTTGGCCAGGCCGGGAAGCCCCTCGACGAGAATGTGCCCGTCACAGAGCAATCCCACCACCATCTTTTCGAGAAGGTCCGTCTGACCGACGATCACCTTGGCCAGTTCACGAAGAATCGATCTAACGACTACGCTATGTAGTTCAACCTGTTCCGTAACTTCTCGAATCTCCATACAACCATTCCTTTGTCCGTATGCATTCCGGATCTGGGGCTTCCCGGTTCGTTGATATGTGGGAACTGGACCGCATTCCCGCCGTTGCCTCGAGGGCCGATCCGGAAAGAGATCACGCGTCGGTGACCTCGAAGGCGGGCGTTTCGAGCCAGTTGGGATTCAGTCGGAGAACCGCTGACGCTTTCTATAGGGTGAAAGAAAACAGCCTACTCCTTCGGTTTAATAAAAAAACAGGCTCGAAGACGGACTTAAGCCAGTAAGCCGTCTCTCTAAATCTGTTTGCGTTTGCATACAAATGGGTTTAACCTACCCGCCATCTTGAAGAGACGGATGCCAACAGGTCCAAGAGGAAAAGCCCCGGACGGAAACAGAAGGACGGCGCTCTCAACGTGTGTTTGCCGGCCCGTCCGTGATCCCGCCCAGTGTCCGAACCTGTTGTGGTCCCTCGAGTAGAAGCTCAGGTCCATCTTGTCGCCGCCATGAACGATGTCAGTGTTTCCGTAGTCATTCCCAATTGGAACGGCCAGCGCTTTCTGGGCGAATGCCTTGAATCCGTATTCGATCAGGACTTCGACGCATTTGAAGTCATCCTCGTTGAAAACGGCTCCACCGATGGCAGCGCCGAATGGGTATCGGATCGATTTCCCGACGTACGGATCATTCGAAACCGGAGTAATCTGGGTTTCGCGAGGGCCGTGAACCAGGGATTCGAAGCGGCCCGAGGTTTCTACTGCGTGGCGCTGAACAACGACACCCGGGTGGCCCCCGGTTGGCTTCGAAACCTGATAGCGCCCCTCGATCGGGATGCTCGCATAGGGGCCGTGTGCTCGAGGGTGGTTTTCTATCACGACCCGGGTCTCATCTACAATGCAGGAATACGACTCACGGCCCTCGGGGAACCGAGAAACCTGGGCTTCGGCGAGCCCGTCGGCCGATATGACGTATCGCGTCGGGTGGATGGAGCCTGCGCGTGCAGCGCCGCTTACCGTAAAGAGGCCCTCGAACGGGTGGGCTTTTTCGACGAGCGGTTCTTCTGCTATCACGAGGATGTGGACCTTTCCTGGCGGCTCCGAAAGGACGACTGGCAAATTGTTTACGCCCCGGACTCCGTCGTGTACCATCATGGGAGCGGTGCTACGAGGCCTCTGAGTCACTTTGCTCGAAGGCACAGCGCCAAGAACCTGCTTCTTATGAATTTGAAGAACGGCTCGCCGCTTCAAATGCTGGTGCATGCAGCGACCTGCGCCTTCCGATACGGCGGAGCTTTGAGGGATCCGAGCTGTATCCGGCAAACCCTGAGGCTGGCGCCCGTGGTGCTGATGGAACGACTCATGCGGCGCAGATCATGAAAGGTCGGAGCGCGGCGGCCTCGGGCACGGCAACATTCAATGAGAAATGGTAAAGGAGCAACCGTTCATGAAGCGTCATCGACAACGTGGAGTAGGTGTGGCCGCGGGTTTGCTGATCTTTTTCGCGGCATTGGTCGCCTATGCATCCACAGGACCCAAAATTGCGGTGGATAAACGTCAACACGATTTCGGTCAGGTTTGGGAAGACGCCCAGCTCGAATGCGTCTTCACGGTTACCAACCAGGGCGACGAAGAGCTGGTCATACGTCACGTGAAGACGACCTGAGGGTGTGTGGCGGTCAAGTTTGACCGCAATATCGCGCCCGGCAAAACGGGCGCAGTCACCATTTCCGTGAAGATGCGCAACGTTCAGGCGCCGGTTACCGAATCGGCAACCATTCTTTCGAACGATCCGACTACCCCCAGTCTGAAACTCCTGACATCGTATAGCGTAAAAAGGTACATCTCCGTAACCCCATGGAGCTTTATCCGGCTGACCCACGTGGAAGGGATGAAATCCACCAGGGCCGTTCGGTTCGAAACCCAGGTGGACGGAGAATTGGAGCTGTCCACTCCTCAGGTGGAAGACGCGATCAAGGACAAGATTGAAACCCGGCTGATCCGGGG
Organism: Deltaproteobacteria bacterium; assembly: GCA_016208165.1. Classification (NCBI taxonomy): domain Bacteria; kingdom Pseudomonadati; phylum Myxococcota; class Myxococcia; species Deltaproteobacteria bacterium. The sequence continues at coordinate 32,980 of JACQYL010000115.1, read as the reverse complement.
CGAGGACCATAAGTCGTACGTCCTGGAAGTGTCCAGTTCGTACGCCGAACAAGGGACGTACAAAGGCCACATCTATTTTCACACCAATAATCCCCACAAACCCGACATCCGGATACCCGTGGTGGTCGTGGTCTCCGGTCCCATCCGGGTGACCCCGCCCAACGTGTCCTTCGGCACCCTCAACGAGGACCAGGCCAGATCTCAGAAAAGATCCGTTCAGCTGATGGCCGTTGAGGCTAACGATCTCAAGATCCTTGGTGTGGAATACGATAAGAGCGTGCTGGACGTGCAGGTGGAAGACAAGACGCCCGGAAAGGAATATCTGGTGAACGTGTCCCTGAATCAGGAGCACTTGACCAAGGGCAAGCTGGAACAGAAGATCGTGGTGAAAACCAACGCGCCCCGAACTCCGGACATCGAGATTCCCGTGCGGGCGTTCCTGTTAATGAAATAGACGCGGCAAGACGCGGCGAAATGTAGGGGCGCATCGGGATGCGCCCCCAATTGATACCGATGATACAAGGGGCGGGTTTCAATCGACCGGTTCGACCGGCTCACGGCGGGCAGGCTCAGGATCTTCGACAAACCCGCCCTGTCGGCTCTGTGAGCTAATTTAGCGCGAAGAGCGCGTATGGCGCACCCTGGAAGAATAGGTGCATAACCCTATGAAATTGTTGGGTTTCGCTGTGCTCAACCAACGCGAAGCGGTGCAACCCGCTCAACAAACTTTGGGCGGGCACGGCGCCTCCGTATCCCTATTTTCCCCGTTTTTCATACCCGATGGTCAACGCGCCCCCCGGAAGCGGGATGCGGAGGCCGCTTTTCGACCCCACTTTGGACTTTCCGAGAGACTCCTTCAATTGGGCCCATCCGCATATGTCTTCATACGCTTTTTCCAGGGATAACGACGGGCCGGGTTCGGTTACCCAGAAGGCTTCGGCATATTCGGCCTGTCCGATGAGGGTAATGGTTCGGAACCGGTTCAGCCCTCGCACCCGGTCGCTCCAATCCACGTCCATGAGCTGGGATCGGTGTCTGTGGAGGGCCTCCATCTTCATCTCCATGATGTCGGAAATATCCACCAGGACCGTGGGCTTTAACGGCGCCGAGGTCTCGTAGAAAGCGACACGTATGGGAAAATCGCAGTGTGCGGCGGCCGTCCACAGGGCCTTTGCCGCGGCCCGGTGGTCCGGATGCGCTTCCGTGGGGGACGGACCATAGACCAGCCCGGCTTGGTGAGTGCTCAGGGCGGCGGACAGATCCCGGACCAGGGGCGCATCGGGTCGAACCTCCCGGTCCCGATAGGGCAGAAACTCGAGGTCGTGGACTCCGATGAGCCGGGCGGCGTCCCGTGCTTCCGCCTCCCGAACCGCGGGATACTCGGCCCCGAACCTGCCGGTGAAATCTCCCTTGTCTCCCCGGGTGAGAAAAACGACACGAACGGGATCTCCGGCCCGGACGTGCCGGATGAGCGCTCCGCCGCACCCGATGATGTCGTCGTCCGGGTGCGGGGCCACGACGAGCACGCGCTTTCCGGTGAGGGACATGGTTCGATAGGGGAGAATCCGTTCTTCTTCAATCACTTCAAGGCCCCGCTGTGGTTTTGGAGATGTGGATCAAGCGATATCCGCGTCTCCCAAAGTATAGTAGAAATGCTCGCGGACCCAGTCCATTTGGATCTCGTCGGAGAAGGAGATGGCGCCGATGTGCAGCTCATCCGGTTGGGGTACAATATGCCACCCTTCCCGCAAGAGTACCCGGTTCGCGGGACTATTGGGGTGGCACCACGTTTCGGCCTCGCCGAAAGACCGCTCCAGGAGGTTCCGCTCCGCGGCTCTCAGAAGCAATCGATTCATCCATGGCGCGTCCAACGAAGGAAAAAAATCCACGATCTGACCCCGGTCCGGCGCTTGCCTCAGCACGGCCCATGCGCCCACCCGCCCGGTCAGCCGGTCCACGACCTGAAGCACATGGTAGTGAATGGTGGGATGGGTCGAGAATCGCCAGTTGAGGAATTCCCGGTTCCGGATGACGGCCATGGGATAGGCCTTTTGGTTCCGGTTCCAGAGCGCGTCCGCCCTTTCGTCGAAGCCGGAGACAACCTCGACCCGGCCGCGGGCCCGGTCCGTCCAACCGGCCTTGGCGTCACCCGGACCCAACGTTTTCCGGAGGCAATGAACAGCGGAAAGCGTGGTGTACTGGAGTTTCTTTTCGCCGAGAATGCGGTGTCTCGTCCCCGGGAAGCCGTAGATGAGTGGAGCCTGATGCTCGCCGGTCCCTCCGAACGTGCCGAAAAAAGCGGCCGCTGTCTTCATGAATACCCGGTGGGAGCGGAAACCGGGATGACTCATGAAATCGACCCCCTGAAGCAGGCGGATCACACGATCGCCGCATCGGGCCGGCAAGGGCACGCCAGCGCACTGGGCGGCGAGGGCGTTCTTATAATAGCCCAACATGATAAAGGTATCCATGGGACGCGAGCGGTATTCCCAGTTCCAGTGATCGAGGGGTTTTTCTTTTTCGAAAACGATGCGGAACAGCTCGACGGCGTCGTTTTCGTCACCCGGCCGATAGGGCCTGATCTCCAGATCCGTGTCGGGAGATTTGGGTTTTACATTTTCCGCCATTGCCAACTTCCCAGGACACGGTGGTCGGTAAGATTCACAATCTGCGCGTAATAGGCCCCGCGTCCGAGCGATTCAAACACCTCGGGAGGAAGCCGGAAGGACGGCGATGCGGAGATGGCTCCCGCCGCCGGGAACATGAGAGGGCTGACGCTGATTTGAAACAGGAAGCCCGTATTCCCGGCCCCGGACGGAGCTTCGAAACGCGTGTCCGGGGATACGCCATCGAGTTGGTGGAAGCCCGATTCCGTGTGGCCGGGCCCCCCGCTCTGCAGCCAGCGACAAAGCCGTCTTTTCCAGGCGGTGCTCGCATCGCCGTAGTGCTTTCGGAAGAATTTATCTTTGGATGCGGTCATGAGGTCGATTGCACGCTCCTGCTCTTGTTTTGCGCTCTGATTGTAAAAGTGGACGATTTCCGCCCGGGGCTCGTATGCGATCCCATAGCCGGCCTGCGCGACCCGCAGGCACCAGTCCGCGTCTTCGAAGTATAAGAAAAAGGTGGCGTCGTCGAAAGGGCCGACGCGTTCGAGAATCTCTTTTCGGGTGAAAATATTGGCGCCCGCCAGGCCTCGAGTTTCCACGGGGGCACGGGCCAGCCAATAGGTCAGATGGCCCCGGGTGGACCGTTTTCTGAACGATTCCCGGACAAACGGGAATCGTCCGGCCAGGGCCATGGCCAGTTCGAATCCGGGTGTGAGCGGCTGTGTAGGAGGTATTTCCAGTGTTTTTCCCGTGTCCCACCAGACGCGAGGCCCGACCGCTCCGGTGTCCGGATGCCGGTCCAGGTATTGCGACAATGTTCCAATGGCTCCGGGCAACACCAGGGTATCGGGATTGAGGAAAAAAACGTATTGGCCGTGGGCCTGTTCAAGGGCTTGGTTATTGGCTCGGGAAAACCCCTGGTTGCTGTCAAAGAGCAGAAGCCGTATGCCGGGAATCGTTTGAAGAAGCCCGCGATCCTCGGGACGAGAGGCATTGTCCGCTACAATAACCTCGACACGGAGCTGCGGCGTTTCCTGGCGCCGGACGGACGATACCGCTTCGCGTATCCATGTGGCCGCGTTGTAGTTCACAATGATCACGGAAACGGTTTTCACGTCCCTCCAATCCCTAATCTCTCTCGAAGCGCCATTCATGGGGCACATAGCAAACGCCCCAGGGGTGATCTTCCGATACCACGCTGAAAGGGAAGGTTTTCGAATCGAGCACCTGAATGCCGGATTCATCCAGTATGAACAGTTTGAGTAGATAGTTGCCTCTCAGGAACGGCAACTGAGGTACGAAGAACTCGATATCGAAGGAATCCTTACCGGACAAAAACGGTAGCCGGTCGGTGAGGGTGCTCGTGGCATAGCAGTTGAGATGATCGTTTCGATCGATGGCCACGCCGGCGTGAAATTTCCATGCCGGCCGGTTTGTCTTGAAACGGGCGCGAATCACGAGGGATTCGCCGAAACGGCAAATCGTAGGTTCGGAGTCTTTGGCGCCGTTCAGGGAGCACTCGTCGATCCAGGCAGGGGACGCTCCCGCCTTTGGCGCTTCCGATGGGGTCTTGTCTTCCCTGAAATGCAGGTGCGTGGACTTTCGCTGATCTTTTTCACGCACGTAGTTCTCGTAGGCTGCGATCACTTCCCCTGAAGGTCCGGCGGCCCGAACCCGGCCTTCCTTTAACCAGATGGCGTTCCGGCAGAATTGAGCCACCGTGTACATGGAGTGGGAACAGAAGACGATGGCGCCGCCCGATTTCAAGTAATTGGACAGGTGGTCTATGCACTTCTTCTGAAAGTAGGCATCCCCGACAGCCAGCACTTCGTCGATGATGAGAATCTCGGGATGCACATTGATGGCCACTGAAAACGCCAGGCGGATATGCATGCCCGACGAGTACGTTTTCAGAGGCTTATCTATAAAATGATGCAGTTCAGCGAAATCGATGACCTGGTCAATGCTGGCTTCCACCTGTTTCTGGCTCAATCCCAGCATGGCCCCGCTCATCTGAATATTCTGTCTGCCACTGAATTCTTTGTGAAAACCTCCGCCGAGATCCAGGATGGAAGCCACTTTCCCTGAACGCTCGACCGTGCCGCCCGTCGGGCGGAGCACGCCGGCGAGGATGCTCAAAAGCGTGCTTTTCCCCGCGCCGTTTTCACCGATGACACCAAGGGCGGAGCCGGGCAGGACTTCGAGGCTTACATGGTCCAGCGCCAGAACGGGCTCGTGATAAGGCCGCCGGAAGATGATTTCCTTGATGCGGTGTTTCGGGTTCTTGTAGACCCGATACACTTTGGTAAGTTCATGCGCGCGGAGTAGAGGTTCCATAGACTCGCTGTCTTTACCTCGAAAAGGCAAAGAACGTCAACAACTAGCGGGATTGCGATCCGAACGGGCATAGTGATGATATGGGGTTCACAATGCGTTCCCCGTGAACCGCACCCTTTGGTCACAGTCACCCTGTGTACGGAGAATTCCCTTTTGCAGCACAAACACCGTTTTCTCACTTGACACAAGGCTTTTCTGCAAGGAAAATAGACCCAAGTGTCTGATGAGACAACTTTTATTCAAATACCTTCCCTGGCCGGGTTCGGTTGCAGGCGACGGCCTACGTGCTCGAATCACGGATAACAAAAGCAGCCGGATAAGGGCTGTCCTTCGCATTGACTGACGAGATGCAAGCTTAGCGCGCGTCAAGTCGATACGGTTCCAAATACACGGGCTTTTCGTGACCGTCCTTGGGCGAGCAGTGCTTTGAATTCACACTCACAAAACACCGGGTGACGTCATGAGTCGTAATTCGTGGTGTGCGGTTCTTGGGGCGGTTGTTTTGGTGGCGCTCCTGCTCGGGGCGGGTGCGAAGACGGCCCGGGCGGCCGGCTTCGTGGTGAACAGCGACCGGGACGACATCGAGTCGTCCGACGCGAACCTGCTGGACGGCATCTGCCTGGACGGTTTGGGCGACTGCACTCTGCGCGCGGCCATCGAGCAGGCCAATGCCAACGGCCAGGCGGATACCATTACGTTCAGTATAGCCATGAACATCTATGTGAGTGGAACCATGGGAGCGTTCCCGCCGATCACCGATTCCGTGATCGTTAACGCCAGTAGTGTGTGGGATTCGGTGAACAACCGTCCGGGTGTGATGCTTAACGGGGGGGGAGGTAATTTTAACGGGCTTCAGATCGACGGACAATGGTGTGAAGTATACGGCCTCCACATCACGAACTTCGGCTCTAGCGCCATCTACATTCACTCCGCCAACAACACGATAGGGGGAAATCTCCTCGGACGGCGTAACGTGCTGTCCGGCAACGGGGTTTATGGAGTCATCATTGCGAGTTCAACCGCTGCCAACAACCTGGTCCAGGCCAATTTCATCGGCATAGACCCGACGGGGAGCGCAAAGCAGCCGAATTCGCAGGGTGGTGTGTATATCGGCGCGGGAGCGGAGGTGAACACCATCGGCGGCGGCGCATTGGGTACGTCCAATTACATCTCCGGTAACGGGGGGTACGGAATCTTTGTCGTTGATTCCACAACCCTGGGCAACAAAATCGGCGGAAACTTTATCGGCATACCGGCGACGGGGAGCCTGGAGGTGGGCAATTCCTCCCACGGCATTTATATTTGGGGTGCGGGACAGACCGAAATCGGCGGAGGAGCTTTGTCGGGAAATCTTATCGCAAGAAACGGCGGGAACGGCGTTTTCATTAGCGCCGGCTGGCAGAGCACTGTTCAAAATAATTATCTTCTCCTGAACGGTGCGAACGGCGTCCGAATCAGCGATGGTCCGGACAATTCCATTCTGCTGAATCTGATCGCCCAGAATGTCGAAAACGGGGTGCTGGTATCGGGACCCACTGCGTTGAGGAACGAGATCTCCTCCAACAGCATACTAAAAAACGGTCAGAAAGGGGTCGAGCTTCAAAGCGGCGGCAACACCGAGTTGGCCGCGCCCGCGATCACGGCGGCCTGCGCGACCCAGGTCTCAGGCACGGCGACCGGCGGCGCCCGTGTGGTGCAGGTCTATTCCGATAGTCAAGAAGAGGGGGAAACGTACCACGGAATGTGCATCGTATCCCTGCCGAGCGGCGCGTGGACCTATACGGGGGCGATTACCGGTCCCAATGTCACGGCCCTTTCCTTGGACGTCGACGGAAACACATCCGAATTCTCGGCTCCTTTCTGCATCGATTGCGACCTGCTGATGCTGCTTCCCACCATTCTGCAGGCGGCAAAGTCCAAGAAAAGAGCCAACTAGTCCATCGCGAGGAAGCCTGCAGTTTTGGAGGGAATCCGAAGGGAATCCGCGGCCGAAGACGGATTCCCTTTGCTGGAGCAAAAACCAATAGTGTTACTCGGACAGGACGTTGGGCGCCGCAAACATTCGGTTGAGCAGAAAGGCGTCGGCGGGGCCGGACGGAGGCGTCACCACGGCATTGTAGGCGCTCGTTCCTGCGGATGTCATGACGAGCTGATGCTGGGCGTTCGCCAGGTCGTTCGGCACCGATATCCCGTTCGAGTAGTCTGAGTCCAGAAACACGTTCCATTCCAAGGCGTTGGAGGTAAATATGAATATGGCGGATCCCTCCTCGTAGGTTTGAACGTATAGATTCATGTCCTGTCCCTGTTTATATATGCCGTCCTTGAGTGAGGAGTTCTGCAGGGACCGGAAAGCACGTTCGAGCACCCACGAGCCGGAACCACCCTGGCCGTACACCAGCGCCGTGAGCACGTGGCCGTTGTTGAGGAAACTCATGGTAAGTTTGTGCCCCTGATTCGTGAGGTCAGGCACGCTCGTGATCCCGTCGGTCCAATCCGGATCGAGAAATACATACCAATTCTCCAGGTCGGGAGTCAAAATGACGAGTATTTCGCCGGTGGTATACGTCTGAACATACGCGTTAATGGTCTGTTTTTCGTCCTTGTAGATGCCGTCCATTTCCGACGCCGCAGGACCGCCGCCCGGTGTTACGATCACGGAAATAGGGTCCGTGTTCCAGAGACCGCCCCTGTCCGTAACGGTCAGCAGAAACGTCAAGGTTACTGCTTCGGAGACGTTCTGGGGGGCTATAAAAGACGCCTGGGCGGAATCCGCATTGGAAAGAGTGACCTGGGGACCGTCGGTCTGTTCCCACAAATACGATTCAATGCCATCGTCGGTATCCGACGAACCCGAGGCGTCCAGACTTACCGGCGAGCCTTCGTTTACCGATTGATCCGGTCCCGCATTAGCCACTGGGGGCGTGTTCAGGCCTGTGTCCGCCACCGTCACCGTAACCGAGTCCGATGCGAAAAGGCCTTCGAGGTCCGTGACGGTGAGCCGGAAGGTCAGTGTATCTCCAGCCGGACCGACTTCAGGCGCGGTGAAGGAAGCCTGAACAGTGGAAGCGCCGGTAAGGACTACCGCAGGACCGTCGGTCTGTTCCCACAAATACGATTCAATGCCGTCGTCGGGATCCGATGAACCCGAGCCGTCCAGATTCACCGATGTTCCTTCGCTTGCCGTTCGATCGGGTCCCGCGTCAGCCACAGGGGGTGCGTTCTGAGCGAGGTCCGTCACCGTCACGACCACCGAGTCCGTTGAAGACAGGCTTTCGTGGTCGGTTACCGTGAGTCGGAAGGTCAGCGCGACGCCGCCCAAACCGACCTCGGGCGCCGTGAAAGACGCTTGGGCGGCGGTAGCGCCGGTAAGGATGACGGTCGGACCGGCCGTCTGTTCCCACAGATACGATTCAATACCATCGTCCGGATCCGAAGAACCCGAGCCGTTCAGAACCACCGAACTTCCTTCCTGCGCGGACCGATCTCCGCCGGCATCGGCCGTGGGACCTATATTCGAGCCCGAGGCGGCGCCCACATCAGCCCCGGTTGCACCGTCGAATTGATAAAAGGTCCCTCCTGCGGTAGTAAACCCGAAAAACAGGTCGCCTACCTGTGAAACCACCGAAAAATCGGGCATTCCATCAAACGGTTGAGCGGAGTCCAGGATGTCGAAGGTGATAGACGCCAGCCGGTGAGGGCCGGCGGTGTCAAACGTTACATCCGTGGACGACGTCACGGATAAAAACAAGTGATTGAGGATGCCATCAGGAATGGGGGACTCTTCTGTTATGTTTCCGGCCGCCACGTTGGACGCCGACCAGTTGGCCAGCTCCGCGCCATCGTACTCCATGTCGAAATCCCATGAAATAAAAGTGAAGCTCTCACCCTGTTCGACATTGAGGAATACATCGTACGTGATCGAGGTCGCACCCGCAGGTTGTGTATTGAAAGAGCCTGTGGGTGAGATCGAAAAGTACGCCGCCTGGCCTTTGGCAGGGAAAATAACCACGCCTATGCATATCGTGAGCGCAAGAATTCTGAAAACCGATCTCATCTATGAACCCCCATGTATTTTGGGAGGTTGCCTTTGTTCGCCGCCGACGGGGAAAGGGACAGAGTGAAGAGCGAATACGGGCGGCCGCCTCCCCCGCGCAACGACTAAACCTATGTTTCGGACAAAGCGCCTCGCCTTTCTATTGGGATCCGAGAAGCAAAAACATCAAAGTCCCTATCAGTCCGGCCGGGTCCGGAACCGGCGCGGGGCGGCCGACATCTGCGCCGTTCGCGCCCGCGAACTGATAAAATTGGAATTGCTCGTCGGTAAACCCGTCAAAACTGTCGCCGACCTGCGAAAGCACCGAAAAATCGGGCATTCCGTCAAGGGACTGAAGAGGATTGATGATGTCGAAGGTCACGGACGCCAGGAGGTGGGGGCCGGCATCGGCAAACGTCACATCCGTGGATGGCCCCAAGGAAAAGAACAGGTGATTGAGCGTACCATCGGGGGGATCAGCCGCCTCAGATATGCCTCCCGCCACCACGTTGGACGCCGACCAGTTGGCCAACTCGCCGGTATCGTACACCACATCGAAATCCCATGAAATAAACGTAAAACTCTCGGTCCCTTCAACATTGAAATATATATTGTACGTGATCGAGGTTGCGCCCGCAGCCTGTGCGTTGAAAGAGCCGGTGGGCGAGACCGATAAAAACGCGGCCTGGGACCCGGGAAGAAAAGCCGTCATTCCCAAACAAACGAGGAGCGCCAAGGTTCCTCCAACTTTCATTTTACTCCCCTCCCTGCACCATGAGTTTTGTCCCTCAATCGCCCATTCCTGAAAGGCATGGGTCACATCGGATCGATGATCGGCGGATACCCGTCCCTTCGAATCAAACAGCAGCGAGGCGGGCGTTATCCAGAGGAAGAGCGCCCCGCGCCCATTTGCTGCGCTGACGATTTGATGGCCTTGGCAAGAATTTCAGTTCGGAATTAAATCGCGTTCGCGTTCCTGCGAAGCCGTCTTTCTCCGGAGAACAATTTCAGGCCTGGCGAACTCCTTTGCGATAGGCGGAAACCCGATGCTTTCTTTCAGAATTTCTTTGTTTGCAGATCGTTTTATTTCCAAGTCTCTTTGTTAACTCTAAACTGAAATTAGCCAAAACTCCATCAGGAGAAACCTGATTTTATATTAGGAAATGTCGCAGCACAAAATCGGTATTCTTTGTCCGTATTGCACCGTTCAATCCGATCGGTGCACCCTGCGACGATCATCTACGGATCTTTATTCTAACGTTTTCAGAGAGCGCTTGGCCGCTCGAGGGTCCTTGAACGTGCGATCCCCACCCGGGCTCGTCCCCCGGACGTCCCTCAAATCACGGGTGAGCGAGTTCGGCCGAGGTTAGAGGAGAGGTGCGCCGGGTGGATACAGTATCTGGCCTCTGATCTCGCCGAATGGGTATTGCCGGGTGTGGGCCTGGAAGTACAATTCGTCGTTCATCAGGGCATCCAGTTGTTGGGGCGTCAAAACGGCGCCCATCGGGGCGGCCCAGGCCGCTATGCCTAAGCCGGCCGATCCCGTGAATCCGACGATCACCGGCCCGTTGGCTCCGGCTGCTCCCATGTGTATGTGGGAGCCGGTCACGTCACTGGTGAGATCCATGAACGACTGGGTCGAAGCCAGTTCTCTGGTTTCGAGAACCACGGTCAGGAGGCCCGCACCTCTTCCGGCAGATTCAACCGGGTCCACTACCTGTGCGCCCGAAAGCGGCGTTTCGATTGTCACAGCCGTTCCCGCTCCCACGGCCGTTTGCCAGAGATAAGCCTTCTGAAGAGCGGAACCGGCTGCCGGCGCCACAAGAAGCAAAAGGTGATACATTCCCGGGGGAAGATCGGACACGGCAATATCCCCGAAAAGGGACTCATCGATCGGCCCGGACACATTGGTCCTCCAAGGGACGAGGCCCGCCGACATCGATTGGAAGGTATCGTCCTGCCTCAGCAGCAATATTTCCTGCGAACCCAGGGAAACGGGAGCGTAGACTCCGAAAAAGATATCCACAGGGTCTGGAAACGAATCAAGGGCAATACGGATGTCGATGGTATCGCCTCCTTGGGCTGCCGGTCCCACCCCAACGGGCCTCGCGCCGCCCGGCGATGCATCGAGCACGGGCTCGGGTGAGGGCGGATACGGTATGAATTCCACCTCCACCGGCATGGTTTGAGAGATCTCCACCTTGATGACCGTGTCGATGTACGTCGCCTCGACGAACAACTCCTTCGAAACCTCCGGGGAAGCCACTGTCAGGCGGCTCATTCCGGCCCGGCGCACGGTGACGGTGACCTGCTTGCCCTGAACCGGAGACACGGTCGCCATGTCGGGGTCCTCGGCAATCCATTCCGGGTTTATGTCCACAACACCTCCCTGATCGTCTATACCTCCGGCTCGGACATCCACGGTGAATTCGGTCCCTACCTGGTAACCGGTAAAGGTGTCGGGCGAGACCCACCGCTCTCCCAAGTACACGCCGCCGGTGAGTCGCGGGTCCAGTTTGAAAGCGACCCGGATCTCGGCCAGAGAGGCTGAGTGTGCATTCCGGGGGTGCGGGATCAGGACTCCCACAAGGAGCACTATCAAGGCCGTAAGAGTACTTGAACGGGTAATAAGGGAGTTGCGTATCATGGTTGTCTCCTCGCGCTTTGTCCGAAGGGGACGGAACATTTCCATGCCGGTTGGCCGGGGCCACAGAAGGTGTGCTTTTCCAAAAGAGAAGGTTTCGGCCACCAAGCGCTATTGCTTCAAGTTTGTCCCGTCAGAACCCTTTCGAATTCTGATCTTCAGACCTCTATTGAGATATCTCCACTTGCATGGCGTCGCCTTTGGCTATCGCCTTGATGGTCAATTCCTTTGTAATCTCATTCGAAACCACTTTCAGACGGCTCTCTCCGGCCCGCTTCACGGTGAGCTTCACCGTCTTGCCCTGGCCGGGGGATATACTCACCATCTCGGGATCCGAAGGGATCCATTCGGAGTCTATGAGAATCCCCCTTCCAAGAGCGTCAAGACCGTGGGCTCGGGCTTCCACGGTAATCTTCGTCCCCGCCTGAAGCGTGCTGGTAAAGGTGGGCGGCGACAACCAGCGGTCTCCCATGTATTGGCCCCGGGTAAGCCGCGGATCCAATTTGAAGGAGACCTTGACGTCGGTGATGGCGGCGGCGTCCGGCGGTGCGATCCGCTTCCTTTTCAGCTCACTTTGCAGCGTGTTTACGGCGGCTCGGGCTTCTTCTTCGGTCATGAGCGTCTTGCCGTCCCCAAGACCGTCCTTGAGTCCCCGGACATAGAGGTTCGGGTCCACCTCGATGGACTGGTTCCGGAACTGGTTTCCGAGAACCATGCCCAGGGCATAGCTCACCTTTTCCTCCCGGCTCTCGAGCGCCGGAGCGTCCTGCGCCTCAGCCATATCGATCTTTTCAGGCGTCCTTGTAGGGACGGCCCGTGCGCAGCCGTCCATGGACCATAAAGCAACAGGGAGCAACAGGATCAAACAAACGCTTGTCAACGCTTCAATCGGTTTATTCTTTTTCCGCATGTGCTTTCTCTCCTTTTCCGCCCATTCCCTCCCCCTGCATGACTCGTTCAGATGGGAGGAGCACCTCGATGTTCGACTTCTTTTCCTGCTCGATAAGCCATGCCTCGATGGCTTCCTGCTGCTTTTCAGGCAGGAGGCGTCGTTCAATTTCGGACCGCGCCTCGATCAGGCTCTTGGCTAGCAACGGCCTCCGCCCCTGTAATCCAACAACGAGGAACTCATCGGCGGACTTCTCCATGGGTCCCCCTACGTCACCGGCCTTCAGCAGGCCGACCGTTTCGTGCAAGGGCTGCGGAAGGGTTCGGGCATCGACCCAACCGGTGTCACCGCCCTGCGCCGCGAGCATTCCCAGAGACTTCGTCCGAGCCAGTCGGCCAAAACTCGCGCCCTTGCGCAGGGCCGCCAGGATCTCTTCGGCCGCGGCATTGGACTCGACGGCGATAATCCGCAGCCGGACTTCCTCACCGATCGTCAGGTTTGTCTTGTGGGCTTCATAGTACGCCTCAATGCGCTCTTCGGGTACGCGCACATCCTCCACCAGCGCGGCCCATACTTTGGCCATCAACACTTGGGCGCGTACCATGTCAAAGAGGGACTGGTCATCTAAGCCCCGTTCCTTCATCCACTCCCCAAAGCCTCTGAGATCCTGGAAGCGGCTTCTCAGAATTTTAAGGGCGTGCTCCAGTTCCTTTTCGGTGACCGTAAGGTTCCGCCGGTCGGCTTCCTGAAGCAGCAGGCGGCGATGAACCAGTTTTTGTAGCGCCGGACGTTCTATTTCCTTGCTGCCCGGCTCTCCTACGTCGATCTCCTGTTGAAGCCGGCGCCGCGCGAGCGCGTCGTCCAACATGCGCTGCAACTCGTTCCGGGTCACCGGGTCACCGTTCACTCGGCATACGACCTCCGGGTCTGGGCCCTCTGCACCCAATAAACCCGGCACGGCGAGGGCGCAAGCCATCACAACGATCCATATCCGACGCCGGAGGCGCCAACCCCGCATTGGGCCCCCGCGACTCACGTTCGAACGCATCTGCCGAATCATGATGATCTCCATCCTTCCCAGTTGCTTTCTTCTGTTCCGGTTAGTCCTTTAATCGAGATGATGATCAAATCCGTGTTACTCCCTGTCGGATTTTCAATCTCTGCGCTTTTGGAGTTCTCTGCGTCAGAAGTCCTGACTTTGAATTCAAAAGAATACAGCCGAGCCCCATTTTTTAGGAGGCGCCCGGCTGATTCTTTATGCAAAGGTTTTTACTGTTCCACCTCAAGACGCGGATAATTTTGAAGTAAAGTGCTCATTCCTATCGGCTTCGTCGTCCGCGGTTCAGGCCCAAAAGCCCGAGTATTCCCGACCCCAGCAGCCAGACGGCGCCCGGTATGGGGACCGTACCCACATCAGCCCCGGCCGCACCGTCGTACTGATAAAAGTCGCCTTGTGCAGTGGTAAATCCCGTAAACAGGTCGCCGATCTGTGAAAGCACCGAAAAATCGGCGATTCCGTCAAAAAACTGTACGGGAGCGAGGATGTCGAACGTAAGGGATGTCAACAGGTAAGCGCCGGCGGAGCCAAAAGTCACATCCGTGGCCGGTGTCAGGGAAAAGAACAAGTTATTGAGCGAACCAAGAGTAACCTCCGATATGGTTCCAGCCAACAGATAAGACGTCGCCCAGTTGTCCAGCTCGGCGGTATCGTACTGCATGACGAAATCCCATGAACCAAAGGTGAAACTCTCACCCCCTTCGACATTGAAGAAAACATCGTACGTGATCGAGGTCGCACCCGCGGCTACTGCATCAAACGAGCCGACGGGCGAAACCGACAAAAAGGCCGCCTGGGCGTTGGGCAGGAAAATCAACATGCCCATGAAAACCAGGAGCGCGGGAATTCTTGCGAGCTTCATTTTACCCTCCTCCATGTGTCTTCGGTTTTGGCCCTTCCCAGCCCGCCTTGAAAGGGGCGGAACTGGGAAGGATGGATTATGAACGAACGTTTGTGTCTTTCGTGTACCTTATGGACATGACGTACCGTAGTTGGCCCTGAAGATGAGGAAATCCGCCTGGTTGACCAGGTTGTCCCCATTGAGGTCGCCGGCCAGGCCCACTCCCATCTGGCCGTAGTCCTGCCTGAAGAGGAGGAAATCGGCCTGGTTGACTACGCAGTCCCCGTTGAGGTCGGCTGTCAGGACAAACTCCGTGACCGAATCGAAATGGTCCGGACCCGGACCCGGGGTGCTCGCGATTCCCAGGAAGTTCGCCACGGGAGAGGCGTTCCCGGCTTCACCCACCGCCGGGACCTGCATGAACAGTGCGGCATCCGCAACGAGACCCGTCCGGCCTAAGAGGTTATCCGGGGCCGTGCCGTCCACGGGCACGAAGATCTCGGGCCGGTCGAAGGGCGCCCGCTCGTACTTGACCCGCGGATCGGTGAGGGCCAGGAGGAACTTCACCAAAGAGACCTTCGCATCCTCCGGTGTTGCGTACTCAGGTGTGTACGCATGGTCGGTGTCCGGCATGGCGTCATACAGGAACACCGTGTCCGGAAGACCATCCGCAAAGGTGCCAATCAACGTGAATGGCGGGTCTACGCTGAAGACGTGGTTGATGGGCGCCAAGAGGTCGGCCCCCGTGGTTCGTCCGAAGGAGAACGACTGCTCGTCGAGTTCGTTGATATTCGGGTCCCGATTGTCCGCGTTGGTGATCGGGAAATCGCCGCCCCGCATGTAGAAGTCCACCACCTGTCGCAAGGTCAGGTAACTGCCCGTGTGAAAGTAGGGACCGGTCATCTCCACGTTGCGCAAAGGGGGCGCCTTGAACGCGCCGTCCCTGATCACGCGGTTGGGAACCGGCCAGGTGCCTTGGGACGGGAATGAGAAGTTACCCGCAACCCCGGACTGGGTCTGCGGACACACGCTGGGTTCGCCCGATCCGTCCTGCAGCGGAGATCCCCATCCGAAGTTGGGCGGACCGGAGCCGAATTGGGCGGGATCGTAGAAAGCGCAATGCAGGTCGGCCCCGAACAGGATCTCGGGAAACTCGATCCCGGGACCGCCGTTGGGCGGGGAGAGTGTATTGGGGACCATACCCGCCATCTCGTCGATCTGCGGGTGCAGCTCTCCGGCGGGCAGGCTGTGCAGCCAGGGAACCATGTATTCCGGCATCTGTGGGTCGATCGGATCCCTTTCGAAGCCGGGGTTGACGAACTGAAGGGTGTACGTCGTACCCGGATAGAAGGCGCCGTCTCCTGTCTCCTCGAAGCCTTGCTGTCCGGGCAATCCCGCCTCCGCGCCAATATCCGCGGGATCGAAGTTGTCCATGATACAATCGTCCAGCGGACCGTCGCAAGGTTCGAAATCCTGACCGCCGATGTTCTTCAGGGTCAGGGCCGCCAGTGAGAGGGGCCAGCCGAAGGGGTCATCTCCGCCGCGGCCGATGTCCTCGGCGATGGGCCGGAGCCCGATGTTGTAAACGCCCTGGTCGCCGAAGGCGAAGTTGCCCGGCTGGGCCACGACGCTGTCATCCCATGGGGTGGCGGGATCATCAAACGTTGCGAAATTACGCGGTTCCACCTCTACCGCATCCTGAGCCGCTCCCTCTCCTACTTCCTCCGCCAGAATCAGACCCGGAACGGTCATGGACGAGCCTGAAGGTTCCGGAGCCGGCAGGAGGCCGTCAATGAAGACGGAGGGAACGGAGGGGTCGGTAGCGATCGGCGGCGTTGGATACTCGAATTCCGGGTTGTTCTTCAGCAGACCATGGGCGATATTGATACTGTGGTCGGTCTGCTCGGGGCCGAGGTGGCAGAGCATGCACTTCGCGCTCCGGGTGAAGGGATTGGATCCAACGGCAATTTGAAGTGTTTGTCCACCTTCCGTGGTGATCGTATGGATCGGGTTTCTTGCGGAGCCCGCCGGCAGCGCAGCCGTCAGGTTGCCGCCCGCGAAGATGTCGAACCCGAACAGTTCATCGGGGCCGAATCCGTCGTATTCCGGCGTGGACGGATCGTCCGGTATCAGAGTCAGAACGCCGACTGTCGGCGCTGCAGCCGAGTTGTTCAGCACCCCGTCGTCAACCAGGTCGGGCACGAGCGTCGGGAATAGAACTGCCTGGTCGCCCGGCTCTCCGACACCATGGCCGGCGTTCGGATTCGCGTCGAAAAACCGGTCCGCCGGCGTGTCGTCGGGAATCGTCAACTCCTCATAGGTCTGCACCGCCAACCCGAAGAACAGGCTGAAGTTGGCCTCCTTCTGGGTGAACTGGTTCGTATCGGTCGCAGACGCGGGACCGGCGGCGATGTTGAGGATATAGCCGTCGAAAGGATCCCCGGCCGGCGGTTGTAGATTCAGAGGCACGGAGACGCCATCGAGATGCTGGGATGCATTTGACCATAGTTCGGAATTAAAGGCCATCTCGATGAGCTCGGGATACGTAATGTTAAGACCCGGCATACCGGGAGTCGTGTTTTGGTTGGAATAGGGTCCCAGCACACTGTCGCTCGGATCCACCAGCTGGTTGGCCAGGGGCACTACACCGGCCTGGAGGAACTTCTTTCCGATTTTGGCCCAGTTGCGGCCGTCAAAGCTCATCTCGAAATTGCTCAGCGGCGGCCCGACCGCCTGGGACGCCAGGCTGGAGAACTTCGTTCTTACCGGCTGTGCGGCCGCCTCGGGATCTTCCACAATGAGATCAGGCCGGATATGACCGTTGGTAGCGCCCACGAGGGCGCCGGCCTGGTTGAGCAAGATGTGGGCCTGGGGATCCGAGGCCCCGAACACGCTGCCGCCGTTGAAAAGAAAGCGGGCCCGTCCATCCCAGAAGTTGTCGAAGTTAAAGGCCGCTCCGTGAAACGTGGGCGTGTTGCGGGGCTCGACCCTTCTCAGGTTCAGTCCTGTCAACGGATCCACGAAAGCGTCGGGGATCGGATCGGGCACGTCATTTCCAATATCCGGAAGCAAGGGCGCGACCCCCATGAAGGCGGGGCCGAAAGCTCCGGGACCGGGTGTCGGGATGTCTACGAATTCCCGGAATCTCACGCCCATCGAGGACATGATGTCGTTGGCGTCGCTGGCCACGTTGCCGGGGTTTACAAGCGGCTCACCGGGCATCTCGGGGTCCACCAGCTTATGGAAAGGAAAGTCGGTGACCGTCACGTCCTCGTTGGGTCCCCGGACCTGCAACGTCAGATCTCCTCCCAAGTGGTTGGGGTTGAGCTGATTCCTGGTACGGTTGTCCGCTCCGGCGTGGAAGTGGCACGTGCCGCAAGCCTGGACGCCGTCGCTGCCCACCTGCATGTCCCAAAACAGGGCCTTGCCCAGGACTTCCGCTGCCGACCGCTCCGCAACTCAGTTGGAGTGTTGAAAGCGTCGATCGCAACTACCTCATCGGGATCGAACAGCGGGCCCGGTTGGTCCCAACTGACTTCCCCGTCGGAGGTGCGCAGGCGCATCGGCTGGCCGGTAAGGAAATTGTAGTCCAGAGGGTAGACGTTGAGAGGAGGCATGGGAACGCCGAAGCCCGGACGGCGCGTGATCGGCGCGTACGGGTTCTCCAGGAGCTGGAACAACTCCTTCCACAAGGCCGCCTGTTTAAGGGAGCCCGCCGGACTCAACTCGATCTCGACTTCGATCGGCAGTTCCATTGGCGTTTCCGGGGTTTGTAGAGTGTCCCCCGGCGCCGCCAGCACGGCTGTCCCCGAAAACAGCAGCGCCAAGGTCATGCACAGGGCCCCTGTGAGGAAGCCCATCAGGGCATGATGTTTTCCAGGCTGAACGAAGCCTTTCCTTTTCTTCATGGTGATCTTCTCCTTCTTTTGGATCCTCGAGGTCTTTGCTTTGTGTTTTATTTCGTTTCGACCGCCTAGTTACCTTCGATTCTCACCTCCTTTTCTCATCGTTTTCATGGACACCGAAACGGAAGACACGGCGCCCAGGCGTAAAGAATTCCCATCCAGATCCTCATGGCCCGCGCTTTCCGCGGACGCCATGCAAAAAAAGACCGGGATGCCCCTTAAGGCAACCCGGCTGTCTCTGGTATATAGAGGCCCGTGGCTTTCCGTCCCCGTCTCGCGACGGGTTTGGCTTTTTCTAGGTCCTATGAGCATCCGTCGTCGGTTTCGGTCGTCGGCCCGGCAACGGATGCGTAAACGCTTTTGAGGTTGCTTCGATGTCCCGCCTCTCCGTTGGTGGGACGCCTTCTCCAATTGCTCGTGTTCAACGAAGTGGAGCTCGTCAAGCCAAACGGAGGACATGTATACAAAATAACAGTTAGCGGGAAGACATCCTATGAGCTTGGTAATGTACTTTTGTGTAGGAACAAGGACGACGGGAGGGGTTCGGTTTTCCTACACTGTAGGATAACGGCCTGTCAGGAAGTTTCGCCCGGAGGGATGAAGGGTGGGCCCAGACGACTTGTTGTCCGGGATCGACGGACAGGCGAAAAGGGGTCAAGTGGAGTGGTTTGGGTTAGCGAACGCAGCGAGCGTAGCCCAACTTATCAGATTTGTTGGGTTTCGCTTCTCAACCCAGCCCACGCGCCGGAGGGTTTCATCCGGCGCGCCTTGGAACCGTCGCAGGCGAGAACAACGTAGGGGGCAACCCCCTGTGGTTGCGCCCGTCGCGGACAACGAGTTGTTCACGCCACCCGGAAGTAAACGTAGATGAGTTCGTAGTAGTCAAAAACTACCAGGTCACGTCATTCCGTCGAAAGTAAGAATCCAGTATTTTCAACAAGTTCCGGACCCAGGCTTTCGCCGGGATGACGTCTTTGCGTGGTTTTTGTGGGACCATCCACGTTGACAAGACCCTGTAGGGGGGAAGGTATTCAAGGAACAATCCCTGTAGGGGCGAAAAATCTTTCGCCCCATCGGTGGTCTTCGTTCAAACAATTCCGTGTTCGAGAGCGTATTCGGTCAGTTCGGCGTTCGAGCGCAGCTCCAATTTGTCGAGGAGCCTTGCCCGGTACGTGCTGATCGACTTGACGCTCAAGGATAACGTTCCGGCGATCTCGGTCAGGGTGTCCCCGGAGGCGATCATACGCAACACCTGGAACTCGCGTTGGGACAAATTGCCATGCTGCGGCTGTTCTCCGCCGGTAGCCAGGTCCACAACCATTCTCTGGGCAAAAGATGGCGAAACGTACTTTCCTCCTTCCAGGATCCTTTTCACGGCGGACAGGACCTCTCTCGGAGCCTTGCCTTTCGTGATATAACCCGAGGCGCCCGCTTTGAGAACGCGCAGCGCAAACTGGTCTTCGGAATGCATGCTCAGCACGAGGACGGGTAGGTCGGGCCGTTCCTCTCGCAGGTCGGGCAGTAAGTCAAAACCGCTTCTGCCCGGCATAGTGATGTCCAGGATCAAGAAATCCCAATACTGCTTTCGCACGAGTTCCATGACCTCTGCACCATTTTCGGCTTCGCCGTAGGCGACCATCTTGAACTCATCCGTGAGGATCCTTTTCAAACCTTCCCGGACCACGGAGTGGTCATCCGCCAAAAACACCTTCAGCATCGCTCTTCTCCCCTGACCCGGATCCGGAATCCAACGGTATTCTTACGACCACCCTTGTCCCCTTTCCGGGCGCCCCTTCGATGTGAAAATCGCCCCCCAAGGCTGCTGTCCGCTCCCTCATCCCCAGGATCCCAAAGGCCCTCGAATCGGAGATGTCCGAGCCCAAGATTCCCCTCCCGTTGTCATTTACCTCCAGCACCAGCCTCCCGGAATCGTTTGCAAGGCTTATGCGCACCTCCGTGGCGCGTGCATGCCGGGCTACATTGGTCAGAATCTCCTGAAAAATACGAAACAAAGCCGTGGATCGACCGGCATCCAATTGGAATTCCCCGGGAGGAAGGGTAAGCCGGCATTCGATCCCGGCCTTTTCGCTGAATCGTTCCGCCTGCCACTCCATGGCTGCCATGAGCCCGATCCTGTCCAACACCCCAGGTCTCAGCTCGCTCGATATCTCGCGAATCAAACCGATGGCGCCATCGATGGTGCTCGACATGGAATGGATCGTGTCGATCAAAGCCGGATCGGACAGCACGCCCTTCTTGGAGAGTTTCCTCTCGATCCAGGCCAGCTCCATGCACAGGCTCGTCAGGGTTTGGCCCAATTGATCGTGGATCTCCCGAGCCACCCAGGTTCGTTCTTCCTCCCGCGCGGCCTGCAAATGCTCCGTCAGCCTGCGAAGTTCCTGCCGGGATCTCTCGAGTTCCTGCTGCGTGTGCCTGCGCTCGGCTATTTCTTCCAGCAACTGCCGGTTGGCGCTGGAAAGCTCGGAGGTGCGGTTCTCCACCTTCTGCTCCATCTCTCCATAGGCCCTCTCAAGGCCTCGTTCGGCTCCCTCTCGACGTAACTCCCGATTGTAAATTCCCGCGCTCAAAGCCAGCACGGTGGCAGTCCAGGTAAGGACAAGGATAAACAGAACCTGCCTCGTCTCGACGATTTTATTGTCCAGGCTTGTCTCGGCGAGAACCTCCAAGGCGCGGGCCTTGCTTAAGAAGTCATCAAACACGGCGTTGAATTCCCTTTCGACCGGTGAGCCGGTCCACCCGAGCTCCGGGTGCTCGTAGCGTTGGAGGACGATATCCCGGATTCGCATCAGGCCGGCCGCGATGGCCTCCGCCTGTTGGCGAAAGCGAGGGTCTTCCAAGGGAGGGAGATGCGCGCCGTGTTCCGAATGCCCGCCGTGAAGCAGCGCCCGGGATAACTGCAGTGCATCGTCGAGCTGGTTCAGAGTGTTCGGCCAATTCTCTTTGGCGGGGTCGGTAATGCCCTCCTCGAGCCGCAGATGAAAAATCGTCATCCTTATCTGCATATCCATGACCGCATCCACGTGGAGGAAATTGGTCCTGTGTCGGTGGCTGATCCGGCCGATCCATAAGAGCATAGCCAGCGCCGCGATACCGCATATGAGGACCACCGTCGGGATCGTGTAGTGACGCGCCCAAAACCGGCCTTCTTTCGTGCTTCGGTCCCGTCCTTTCATTTCTCCTCCGAAAGACGCGCTGCGGCCCATGGACTCGTCGGGTTATCCCTTCCCCTGTCGCCGGCCGTGACCATGCCGAGGGGCCGTCCCTTGGTGAATATGAATCTATATTCCGTCCACGAGAATGGACTGTTCGGACGAATCTATTCCACGCTCCCCGATCGGTTGTCGATCCCGACGGCGGGATGGCGCTCTCGAGGTAAGGGGTTCCAAGATCATAACAAATACAACTAATAACGGATAGAACTTTAAAGTTACAGAAACAGAAATGAACTAAATAAGTAGTGGCCAAACAGTTTCGAATAGGCCATCGGGTGAATTGCCCGTTTTTGGAGGCAACGTAGTGTATTTAAGGGTCTGTCCGGTCGGACTTTGGGTGCGGCTCCCAAACCTCGGGATCGGCGAGGAGCGGCCTTCATTTCGATTCCGACTTAAAGACGGTGTTGCAATTTCAGAAAGCCCGTTCCGGACGAGCGCAGTGGGATCCGGTATCCGAAAAGAGTTATTGAAATCAATGGATGCCGGATTCCCCCAGGCGCTGGCGGGAGTTGACGATCTGTGACTCACGTTCTTTTCCCTGAATAAGCTGAAGTAAAAGAAGCAGGGATCGCTTTCCGCAATGGCGTGAAATGGCTTGACAACCGCCTGTGGAACAGACACTTTTGACGTCTCAAATACCCGGACCGACATTCTTAGGTCATGATGCCGGGGAATCCTTGACACCGGAACAAGTGAACCCGAGATGCAGGCTCTGATTCGAAACAGATTTCTCCTGTACAACTTGATACGAAGGGACATATCGTCGCGATTTGTGGGTTCGTACGCCGGTCTGTTCTGGGGACTGGTGCATCCGGCCATCCTACTGGTGGTGTACAGCACCGTTTTCGTGTTCATTCTGAAAGTGCGGCTCGGTCCGGGTGTGAAACAGAATTTCGCGGAGTTCCTGTTTTGCGGGCTGTGGGCTTGGATCGCCTTTCAGGAAGGCATACTCCACAGCGTGAACGTGGTGGTGGGGAACCCTAATCTCGTCAAACGGATGATGTTTCCGGTGGAGGTTCTGATTCCCGCCTCCGTTCTTTCGGCGCTGTTTTTGCAATTGCTCGGCTTCAGCCTGTTTTTTGTTTATCTGCTGGCCTTCGGCAAGGTGCCGGTGACCGGGGTATATCGGTTGCTGTTGGTCTGTGTTCCCTTGATTCTGCAGATTTTACTGACCATGGGGTTGGGGTGGATCCTTGCCGCGCTGAACGTGTTCATTCGTGATACGGCCCAAATGGTGGCCGCCCTTCTGACGGTGTGGTTCTTTCTGACCCCTATCATTTATTCGGTCGACGTGGTGCCCGAAGGGGTTCGTTTTTTGTTGGATGTGAACCCGTGGACCCATTTGGTAGGCATGTATCGCGACGTCGTTTTCGAGGGCCGCATCGGATTGGGATGGGGAACGATCTACGTGTGCGTGCTGGGAGTGGTTGTCTTCATCGGCGGTAACCACGTGTTTCAGAAACTCAAGCCCGAGTTTGCGGATGCCGTTTAGCGGTTTCCTCGTTAAACCAAGCGCAGTGAGCGTGTTCTTGAATGGTTGTACATGCTTTGTATGAGCTTGACTGGCAGGACTTGGGCTGATAGGTATTCAAACTTTGATAACTTGAAGAGGAGTTTCGCTCAATGGCATCTTTGGCTCGGATTGGAATGAGTGGTTTGGCGGTCTTGATTCTGGCAGTTTTGGGATGTGTCCCGTCAACCCGGGAAATGAAGGTAACGAAGGTCGGCGAGGACCATCTTGTGGTGACTCCCTATTCAGAGGGACTGCCCGTAGAGGGTCGCTATCGCAACAATGTATGCATCGTCGATATGAACAATGACGGTATCTTGGACCTCGTTACCACGCCGCCTCGCAAAGCCGGCGAAACCGAGAATACGCCACGGATCTTTCTGGGCAACGGTACGGGCGGTTGGGAGAATGTATCCGATCGAATGAAGTTTCCCGAGGCCGCCTTTGGCTATGGCTCCGTTGGGGTGGGAGACTTCAACGAGGATGGCCTTCAAGACATGGTGCTGGCCATGCACTACCTGCCCATGTGCCTGCTGTTGCGTGAGGATCAATGGTCCTGGGTCCGGGTTACGGAGGGCGTCCCCACGATGAAGGAATTTCCGACCCGGTCTGTTTTAGTGGCGGATATGAACAACGATGGACATTTGGACATTGTCTCCGTGGGAGAATTCACGTCCGCCGGCAATACGGCTCTGGGTAAGGGCCTTATGGTGTTGGAAGGTGACGGCGCCGGCGCTTTCAAAGCGCACTGGATACTGGAATCGGTTGGTGTTTTCGGTGAT
The DNA here is from genome assembly GCA_016208165.1 of Deltaproteobacteria bacterium. Lineage (NCBI taxonomy): Bacteria > Pseudomonadati > Myxococcota > Myxococcia > Deltaproteobacteria bacterium. Next base: position 9,143 of record JACQYL010000115.1, on the reverse strand, counting down.
AATATTGCGGTCGGAGATGTGAATGGCGACGGAATCCGTGACATCGCGGTGGCCAACCGGAACGGCGGTAGGAAAGATCTCGTGTGGATCGGCAAAGGTGATTTTCAATACGAGGGAGATCCGGGGGCGGGGCTGCCGGACGATACGGTATACGATGCAGTGGAGCTGGCGGATATAGACGGTGACGGGGCCGACGACCTAGTGGTGGGCATGATGAAAATAAATTCGACGCTCCCTGAACCCACGGGGATTCGAGTGTTTTACCTTCGGGGCGCCGAGTGGGTCAGAGACGCGCGCGGGCTGCCCGTGACTCCGAGATTCGGTTCGATCGTCTGTGCGGATCTGAACGGTGACGCGTTGAAGGATATTCTGGCTTTGGAGTTTTATGGCGGTGCCTTGAGAATGTTTCTGCAGAGTAAGGAGGCGGGTTGGACGGAATCGGCGGCTCGCATCGAGCCCGGCCGGCCGGCTCACGGATATGGAGTTTCGGCCAAATCCATGGGCGACAAGAAACTCATTGCCGCGGCGGCGCTGTCCATGGATGACGACGAGGGCGGGGGCATTAACGCACACCTTATCGAATGGAAGTAGGAATCATGAGAAAGAATCCAATAAATAGACGGTCATGGCTGTTGGTGTTTGTGGCGTGCGTGTTTGTTACGGCGTGCGCGGGCGCGTTCGTGAAACCCAGCGGGGATACGCTGGTCCAGTCCGCGAAGGAATACTGGGAAGCCCGTTCGAAAGGAGATTGGGCGAAGGCGTATTCGTTCGAGGCGCATCAGGCCGAGGAGCCCTTCGCGGAGTATTCGACGCGGTTGGCGTCGTCGTCCGGAAAGCTTCCTTTGGAGTTGATGTCCGTAAGCAACCCAATGTTCGAGGAAGCCACGGGCATAGGAAAAGTGGAAGTTATGCTGAAACTCCAGTTTAAATATCCTGCTCGGGGTAGTATCAAGCAAAAGGTGAGCGATCCCTGGGTGTTTAAGAACGGACGCTGGTATCACGATGCTCGGCCGGAGATGAAGCACTAAATACTGAACTTCGTGATGGGATTCTCGGGTAATTCAAGTCACGGATCGAAGGAAAGGACACCGCTGAACGGACGGAGTCCCCGATCGTATTTTAGGCTTGACTTTTGGTGCTTTTCGAATAGAATTCTCAGTTGGGAGCGATGTTTTTTTGTGTCAAGCAGCGCCTGACAGATGAAGTATTATAATCGATTCGACAACAAAATATGATTTTTGGTTTAGCACAACGGAGAAAGGAGGTGACTCGATCGGGTTAGAGTTTTGAGGAAGGAGAAAGAGCCGTTCGAATTAGAGTCTATCTCACGAAGTACAGAAAAATCGGTTATTTTAGGAGGGAAACATGAAGAAAGTTAACAATATGCTGCTCGCGATTGCTCTTGTAGCCGCTCTCACGTTAGGGGTTTCGAGCATAGCTAAAGCGGGCGCATTCGGAGATCCCGATCCCACCACGGGCGCCATGGTTATGGGCTGGTTTGACCTTGACGCAAACGGCACGGACAACGTGCTGCCCGTCATCGTGAACATGTCCACCACGAACTTGGGTGGAGGCGGCAGCCCTTATCGCGTGCACCTGATCATCTGGGACGTGAACAGCAACCATGTGTGGGACAAGAACCTGATCCTGACCCCGTGGGATGTTTGGGCCGACGCCAGCATCCGTGACATCATCGAAAACACCATCGGTGACGGCTTTGCTTCCGCGCAAAAAACGGCCATTACCGAAACCGTGACGATCGACGGCGTCCAAGTCCAGCGTTATCGTGGTTACTGGACGGCGACCGTGGTCACCACTGCGGTAGGAAGCTCCAAACCCAATCAGCTGAATTACCCACACGCGTACTACAACATCCTGGGTGGATGGGTATACGTGGTGGATTTGTTGGACGGCCGCACGGACGGTTATGCAATGGTGTCCGTCGAGGCAGCGGAACTGTGGGCAGGCAGCATCGAAATGGCATTCATGTACTCGTTCTCCGCGGACTTCTGGAACCGGCCGTGGTGGTGGGTCAACGCCGTGTACGTGCCCGGCGCCCCTGTGATCCTCCCGGTTGGCCCCTACTTCTCCGTTCTGTGGCAGTGCAGCCTGGATGAACCCTTCCAGACGGGCGATTTCGATTTCCCCTTTGGAAAAGTGTATGAACGTTTTGACGCTACCGCGTGCCTGAACGTTTCATTGCTCACCACGGGCAAGGCTGTAACGAGCGACGATACGTGGCTGGCCCGCAATCCTTCCTGCGACGAGCTGCCCTATGACGGCGGCGAGGCGTTTGTGGATGAGGATCGCGGCGGCATGATGTTGTTCGGTCGTTTCTTCCGCAATCCGTCGGGCGGCGCCATCAGCAACTTCAACAACAAGCTGGTGCTCTGGATGGATACCAATTCCACGGGTCGAAGCGTGGTGCTGGTCGTCTGTGACGAAGACGAAGGCTGCCATTCCTTCCCGTTGTTGGTGCCGGACGAGCTGAACATCCATCGGTTGGATGAGGTTGTGGCCGATGTCCTCGCGGGATTCATTTACTTCCATACCCGCCAGATCGAGAATCCGGGCGCCAAGCAGCGCATGCTGAGCTACTGGAGAAGCGTAACGGGTACGGACGCGGCGTTGTATTCCTGCGCTGGAAACTTCATCGCCAACTTCCTGCCCGGCAATGTGAGCTGCTCGGCTGAAGGCAGTGAGAACACGTCGCCCTTCGGAAACGCGCTGCAGATCCTCGGCTGGACCACCAACGAAGGTCTGGGAACCGCGCAAGAGAGCTGGGGAGCCATCTTCCCGCTCCTCCGCAAGTGCATCCTTGGAAGCCCGGCGAGCCTCGAAGTCCTGGACAATGCCGGCATTCCGCTCTGGTTCCTGCTTTAGTCGGCAGTTGGCGACAATCGCCCACACAGCTAGGGTAACATAAAACAAATAGAAAGCCTCCCTCCGGGGAGGCTTTCTTGCCTCCGGAACCCGAGTACCAACGGGCTCGATCGTCTGTATTCCCTCTGCGACGTGCACCGCCCGCCCAAGAGGTTTCCTTTGACAGAACCCAAACTGACCGTATTCGTTTTTGATGACGGCTCCAAGCCTCTGGGCGTCGAGTCGCCCCTTGCTCGGCGTCTTTCCTTGAGACGCATACGTCTGCATGCGCCGTGGGCCCGCGTGGAGTTGGTCTCGACGGATTGTGCAGGCTCATGCTTGAAGGTCCTTCACAGCCAAGCCACGCCCAACCTTGCCTTTTTGGCGCATCCGGAGATGTTTGTAGGTCCCGAGTGGACGAAGACTCCTCTTGAACTATTAGATATGGAACCGTCCGTCGGTCTTGTGGGAGTGGTGAGCAACACATCGGCGTCGGCCGCGCAGAGCATAGCGCCGCCCTTTCCATATCAGACCCCTCACTTGTTGGATCTGGCGGTAACACAGATACGCAGGGAGGCCCCGTTGCGATGGCTCCTAGTCGATGCATTGGAGCCGTTCTGCTGTTTCCTGAGGTCCACTGACTTCCGGGCGCTCGCAAAGAACGTCACTGGTATAGAAGACCTCCCCGGCGCCGTACTGAAGTCGGGGAAGAAGCTGGCGTTGGCGCTGGATACGTATGTGCATCGGTACGGCTCTCTGTACGAACAGCCGCGGCCGGACCTTCTCGATCGGGTGCCGGCCGGGGCTCGATGCGTGCTGGATGTGGGATGCGCCCGGGGACGGTTTGGCCTGGAACTGAAGAGAAGGGGATGCCCGAGGGTGGTCGGCATCGAGCGCGATCCATTACTGGCGCATGCCGCTAAGGACTTGCTGGACCAGGTTGTGAACGCGGATGTGGAAAGTATCGAGGATGGGACATTCGAGGGACACTTCGACGCCGTGGTTTGCGGAGACGTCGTGGAGCATCTGGTAGAACCTTTTCAGGCCCTGAGTCGTTTCCGATCCTGGCTGAATCCGGGCGGCCGCCTCTTGCTCAGCGTGCCCAACGTTGGACACTGGTCCATCCTGATGGACCTGATGGCAGGACGTTGGGATTACGCACCGTTCACCATTCTTTCGGGAACCCACCTTCGTTTTTTCACCCGGCGGAGTGTTAGGGAACTTCTTGAGGAGAGCGGATACAGGGTCGAACAGATCGATGATGTAAAGCCTCCCATTCCTCCCATCGGAGAGGCATTCATCCGCAGGTTAAAAGCTGTCGACGAAATCGCCCCGGAATCGTCTCTCCTGGCATCGGAATTCATTGTAACAGCTCAAAAAGCTTGACTGAAACTCTACATCGGGGCAATTTGCCCATCCTTCCGGATTTTCCAGAAATGGTAGAGACTGAGAATGGCTACCCCCTGAGGCAGAACAATACAATGCCATACGTACCAGTGAAGGAATCCTTGAGGCTGCGCCGGGTCGCCTCCCAGCAGTCCATTGGCAAACGCGTCGCCCACCAGCGGTATCTCCCGTACGAGATTAACTCCCACCACGGCGGCCAGCCGGCCCTGCAGGTCCCATCGCAGTACATAACCGCTGAAATCAAGCCCGACCGTAAGACAAAGCAGTCCCAGACCGACGAGCCAGTTCAGCTGTCTGGGCGGTTGGTAGCTGCCGGTGACGCAAACACGCGTCATATGGAGCAGCACGCAGAGCAGCATGGCTTGGCCGGACCAGTAGTGGAGGCTGCGGAACAGGCTCCCGAAAGGAACCACGGAATCGAGATCCGTGATGGAGTTGGCCGCTTGGTCCGGGAGCGGAGGGAAAACGAACATGAGCAAAATACCCGTGAACGTCAGGACTACGAAAAAGAATAAGGCGGCTCCTCCCAGGCAGAACGTGTTAAAGAAGGAAGCGCGCCGGGAGGAAAGCCGCTGAGGGTGTAGATGGCGGAAGAAGCTCTTGCGCATCCTCATCTCCTTGAGACAAACTCATGGCGCAGCCCGATGGTACCAGAGAAAGGAACGATTAGATAGGAATAATAACAGACGCGGCAGGCGCATACGCACAACCTGTTTACACATCCCCCGTGGGGGATCCTTCACGGGCGTTTTTAAAGAGAAAGGACGTGCATGAAGTCATTGGGATTGATCGCCGGAACGGTTTTCTTTGGTATGGATTGGTTTCTAGATGTCTCCGAAAAGATCGTCGAGACGCCGTTTGGAAGCGCCTCCGTGTTTTGCGGCGAACGAGTGGTATTTATTCCCCGTCACGGAAAGGACGAAACCAACTATATCATGCCTCATAGGATCAATCATTCAGCGAACTTTTCGGCGTTAAGGAACCTGGGAGTGGAGGCAGTGGTGGGGGTTCACTCGACCGGCAGTCTGAAATCGGAACTTGTTCCCGGATCCATTGTGATTCCGGACGATTTCATCTCGCTTTTCAACGTTCCTTCAATTTTTCAGGATCGACCCGGCCACGTTACTCCACTTCTTGACCAGGGTTTGCAGGCGGCTTTGTTTCAAGCAGGTCGTCGGATCGGCGCTCCTATTGTAGCGGGGGGCACCTATTGGCAGAACACCGGGCCCCGGCTCGAGACCAAAGCGGAGATTCGCTTGCTATCCCAATTTGCGGATCTCGTGGGTATGACCATGGGAAGTGAGGCGACCATTGCCGTCGAGATGGGGATTCCCTACGCTTCCGTATGCTCCGTGGATAATTATGCGCACGGTGTGGCCGACGTCGTCGTGTCCGAAGCCGCGATCCGCGAAGGGGCGGGCAGAAACGCCTCTACTATAACCAGGATTTTGGAGCAGTTCCTCGACCATACGACGATGGAGTGATCCAACCCTGGTAAGAATGGGCCCGAACAACGCCCGAACGAGAAAAAACCGGCGGCGAATTCCCGCGCCCGTCCGGATCGCAGGAGCGGTTATCGGCGCGTACAAAGGCGCCAATTGGCGCTGCCGGTTTAAGCATGTCTCCCGTTCGACCTCGTTTTCAGCCGGCGGGGCGCTCCGATCCGTTATAGATCGCTTTCCTGAACCATGTGGTTGGCGTTTACCAGTTTGACCACCGTCCAGGAGTTGAAGTAGTCGATGATATTCATGCAGCCGAAATCCTGCTCGAGACGAAAGGCGGAACCCAAATCCATCTCTAAAGCGTGACTCAAAACGATACGATTTGACCCGCCGTGAGCCACGATGAGAATGTTTTTTCCTTCTTTTCCCTCCAGGATTTTCTTTAACGCTTCAAGGACCCGCGCCGCGGCTTCACGAAAGCACTCGCCGCCCGGAAGGCGGTAGTTGACGATGTCTTCCCGCCATTCACGGAAAAGGTCGGGATGTCTTTCAGCGACCTCTTGATAGGTCAGCCCTTCAAGTACACCCAGGTTCATTTCTCGGAGCTCCGACATGGGGACGGGCTCGATTCCACGTCCCCGAGCAAAGGCCTCCGCACCTATCCGTGTTCGTTTCAAGTCGCTGCAGTAGATCTCGTGGATGGGATGCTCGAGCATGGTCTCTGAAAGCGATTCCAGTTGCTTCTTTCCAAAGGGAGTTAATTCGACATCCGTGTATCCATTGAATCGAAAATCTTCATGCCCCACGACCTGTCCGTGCCGCAGGAGATAGAGACGGGTTTTCCGGCGCCTGACTCGTTCGGGAATAACCCGATCCCTTCCAATATCCTTCGCAATCATGGGTGTGTCCTTACGTATGTCTATGTAACCGAGTTTGAGCGAGACTAGTCGAGATCCTCTATACCGTAGTCATTGGAACATGTGGAAATAAGCTGCACGTTTCGCCACGGTGCGCCCTCAGAGAGAGCGCAAGCTGGGCTGAGGTACGGAATCCAACGAACACGCCGGCATACGTCGGGTTACGTTCCCTACGCTTGCTGACCCAAGTAGGGGCGTATTGCAATACGTCCCTACCGGTTGCACCCGTCTCGCGGCTTTCCGCGTAGGGAGGGATCGACATAAAAGATTCCGCGTGCGGCGTATGTTCCCCCGGCCTCCGGCGTCGACTGGGATCGGGTAAGGGGGTGTCGACCGATAAGCCCGGTCGATTGGTAATGGTTCAACATCCCTCGTTATCGCGCGCCTGGCCGCAGGGTCGACCTCGAACGATCCTCGACCTGCTTTCTCACCTTTTGCATAAGATCCTCTCCAGTCCAGGATGAGCCTAAACTTTTGCATAAGGCGAGGGTGGTTTTCAAGTCGTTGCCGCACGTCCGGTAGAGAGCTTCAAAATCGGAATAGGAGCGGAAATAGAGGGCCAAGGTGGACAGGTACGCGTTATTGAGGCTCCACTGGTAGAAGGAAGAGAAACGGTCTGTCTTGAGTTGGGACGAAAGGGCCCTGAATTCTTCGTTTCCCAGCTGAAACATCCTCGTGCGAATATCGAGAATGTCTTCCGGGGAACGCGCCTCCAGATAGCCGCTTGAAAGGCGATCCAGAAACCGTCCCAGGAAATCGGAGAAAAGCTTCTGGTCGTGGACCGCGCCGGCGGCGAACGCGGTTTCCGGATCCCCCGCCCCCCATCGGCTCGTACAATACATCTCGGCTCCGATGACCCCTACCAGAACCGCGAGCCCCTCGTTAAAGGCGGTTTGCCCTTTCTCGTAAATGGTCGTGTGAGTGAGTTCGTGCAGAACAATTTCAGCGATTCGAGCCGGTCGATGGTTCATCATGTCAGGCACGATCGGATCTTGGAACCAGCCCAGCGTGCTGTATGCAGTGGAAGTTCTCAAGTAGGTGTCCAGCCCTTGCGCATCCAGTTCCCCTTGCTCGTCCAAGGCGTCCTGTTCATCAAAGAATCCCAGGTAAGGTATCCGGCCTATGATGGGGAACCACCAGGTTTCGAGCTGAAGACGATCTTTGGGCGAGGCTGCAAGAACATAGATATGCGACAGGGAAGCGCCTACATACATGTCCTGGTAATTGGCGGTTTTCTTCAGTCCGAGTTCCGACTCCCCAAATCGTTTGATATCCAGAATGAGATCGGCCGTCGAAAGCTCTTCCTTGGTCAGCGCACCTTCCTTCTTGAGTTCTTCCAGGGGACGCGAACCGTTTAACAGGCGCCACTGGCCTAAACCGGCATCGATTACATACCCCGGCTTGCACCCTGGGATGACCGAGAAGATAAGCAAAACTCCGACGAGGGGAACATGCCGGACCCTGCGCATAGGAGTCAAAACCCGACACAGCGGTCTAAGACAGGATTTGATGAAGGGGCGGAGACGAATCCAAGGTCTGTCCATGGTTACGGGATGAAGGCGCACGCTAACGATGATCGGCAGGCCGGCGCGGACTCCATGAAAAGGGTCCCTTGTCAGGCCGATTCGCCGGATCGAGCGAACATCTCTCTGAAGTGTTTTTCAAAAGGTTCCTTTGCTATGCCGCACTGGGTGATGATGCCGGTGATCAGTTCATGAGGTGTCACGTCGAATGCGATATTTCGCACGGGTACGTCCAGGGGAACAATGGGTTTGCCAAAAACGGTAGCGACCTCCTTGGCGGGTCTTTCCTCGATCGGGATCTCATCTCCCGTACTCAAGGAGAGGTCAATGGTGGAGAGCGGTGCGGCGACATAAAATGGTATGCCGTTGACCTTTGCCAGGACAGCTACGGGATACGTTCCTACTTTGTTGGCCACGTCACCATTGGCGGCGATTCGATCCGCACCCACAATCACAACCTGTATGCGCCCCTGTTTCATCAAGGTGCCGGCCATGCTGTCCGTAATCACCGTTACGGGGATATTGTCCTGATCGAGTTCCCAGGCAGTGAGTCGTGATCCCTGAAGAAAGGGTCGAGTTTCGTCGGCAAAAACGGACAGCTGCCTACCGGCCTCGAAAGCCGCGCGGACTACTCCCAAAGCGGTTCCATAGCCTCCGGTCGCCAATGCCCCGGCGTTGCAGTGGGTCAAAACATTCGCCCCTTGTTGGATGACTTCGGCGCCGGAGAGACCGATTCGGCGGTTGATTTGGATGTCCTCCTCGAGCATATTGGAGGCTTCGGACACCAGCTCCTTTCGGATTTCATTCAACGGCAGGTCTTTGAGTTTAAGGGCCTTGGCAAACATACGATCAACGGCCCAGGACAGGTTCACAGCGGTTGGACGGCTCGCTCTCAACACCTTACAGATGCTATCCAGTCCCCGAAAAAATGCATCATGTGTCTTGGCGCGGATCTTGAGCGCCCCTAAAGCCACTCCCATGGCCGCGGCGAT
>JACQYL010000114.1 GCA_016208165.1 Deltaproteobacteria bacterium | reverse complement strand
ACTGAGATCGCGCCCATGCTATCCTTGAGAGGTCGGAGGCATTCTTTATGTTTTCAAAGAGCAAAAGACATCAAAATTTCGGAATTCCGCCTTGACTCTCAAGACGGTATCTACGACCCGCGGTCGTACCGGCGTCGAGAAGCTATGGGAGGCCTCGGGATCTCATCCGTAGGTTGGGTTGAGCATAGCGAAACCCAACAATTCCTGAAAAACGGAGTGATGCTTTCGACTCACAAAATGGTAGCCTACTCCGGGTGGCGCGGACGACTCGCTTGTCCGCGTTGCGAAGCAACAGGAGGCTCCACCCATGTCGTGGAAGCATGCACCCCGACGATTCAAGGAGCGTAGGTTGGGTTGAGGAACGAAACCCAACAATTCCGGCATGTTACATCATGCTCCTTATTGTGGTGCGTCGCACGTACTCGACAATGGTTGAAATCGCCGACATCCATGGGGCGGGTTTGTCGCAGATCCTGAGCCTGTCCGCCGTGAGCCGGTCGAACCGGTCGATGGAAAACACGCCCCTCGCGAACCTGCATTCCCTTCGGACCTTGGCAGAGAAAAGGTGAGGTGTAATGGCCGGGTGTATCTCAAGAGATTCCTGAATTAGAAAACCTCAACGGTTTCCACGGTCCCATTCCCGAACTCCGCCACGGTGTCGGCCGCAATCTCCAGACCCTCTTTCAGATATTGACCATCGATGCCGGGCGCCGCATAGGCGTAAAAAAGCACGTTGCGCGTGTCCGGACTTACCCTCGTTTTCTCGTCCGCCCCCTGGCAGAGAACACACACGATGTCCCGTTCGTCCCTCAATACGATTTCTCCGGCAACCGTTTTCATATCCCGATTTCCCATGCCTTGAAACAACTCCGCTGCTTCCGCCAGATCCAGCGTCAGCGCGCCGTCAAAACGATCGTAGTCCGCCACGGCCACCAGGATGCCCGCGCACATCTCGGCCATGAAGTGCGCGTCCACCAGGAGATTGTAGGTCGGAAACCCGCCGGCCACCGTCCGTTTGAGATGCTTGGGCAACGGACACTCGAAACCGAAGCTCTCGAAAAACGTCTCGTACATACGAATGCGGTCGGTAATCCCGGCCAGAGTCTCCCTCTTTCTCATCGTTCGAAGCAGCTTTTTCTTATGGGCCTTGAAACCCGGAGGATGCTCCACGTTTCTGCAGCCGGGAATCAATGCCAGCCCGAAGGAGACCTCCGGATATCGTTCCACGTAGCTTGGAGACTTAGAGAACGCGGGTTTGGCGATCATATGTCTACGCTCCTTTCCAATGGTTTCCATTCCGGCAGAGTCAACATGCGTCACCATCGTTTAACTAAATAGACCCGTAGCCCGTTCTTTCGTATCTCTTCTACCATTCAAGCCTCCGCAGTGGTATAAAAATGCCGGAAAGGTCCGATTTTCCGGACGCCGGATAAGCGTTGAAACGCAACGAACCAACTCGATGGGGGAGACTCCGATGACTACCAAACCTTGGCATGGGTCGCACTGGCCCGAAAGCGTGCCTCACGAAATCAGGGGCTACGAGAAGCCTTTGTTTACCGTTCTCGACGACGCCGCGCGGGATTATCCGAACGCGGTCTATACCCTGTTCAGCGACGCCGGCCGCACATACGCGGAGGTAAAGGATTCCGCCGACCGCCTGGCCGACTTCCTGGCTTCACGGGGCATCCGACATGGAGATCGGGTCGCCGTCTTTCTGCCGAACCTGCCCCATTATCCTGAAATCGTTTTCGGCGTACTCAAGGCCGGCGCGATAGCCGTGACCTGTAACCCGCTTTACAAGGCGGAAGAACTCCACTACCAGCTCGAGGATTCCGGCGCACGAGCCATCTTCCTTATGGACCATCCCGGATTCTATCCCATTGCACTCGAAGCCATGAAACATACGGACGTGGAGACCGTGGTCATCTGTAATGTGAAGTCTCACCTGCCGAAGATCAAAGGATTTTTGGGATCGCTTTTGGGCAAAATTCCCAAGGCGGCTCATCACGAACCGGGTCATCTTTTGTACGAGCAGGTCCTTCGAAACGCCCGGCCCCAACCGCCGCAAGTCCGGATCGATCCCCTTGGGGACCCGGCTCTCCTCATCTATACCGGCGGCACGACCGGGGTCCCGAAAGGAGCCATGCAGAGCCACGCCAACCTGCTGTGCGATCTGATGTGTCTCGAGGAATGGACGCGATTTCCTTCCAAACCCGGCGCGCCCTTCGAGAAAGCCCAAAAGGGAGGAGCGCATACCTTTCTGGGCGCGCTGCCTTGGTACCACAGTTTTGGCATGACCGTTTGCCTGCTTATGAGCGCCGTCACCGCTTCCCGCCTGGTCTGCGCGCCGGATCCCAAGGCGGGCAAGCCGCCGTTCACCGAACTGCTCAAAACCATTGAAAAACAGAAAGTCACCATCATCGTCGGCGTACCCACGCTGTTCTCCGCTCTTCTGAACCACCCCCGCATCGATGACTATGATCTTTCCTCCGTAGCCTGCTGCGCCAGCGCTGCCGCACCCCTGCCCGTGGAAGTGCTCAAACAGTTCGAGGAAAAGACCGGGGCCGTCATCTTCGAGGGATACGGCCTGACGGAAACCGCTCCGGCCGTCGCGGCCAATCCTACCAACATCGAACACCGCAAAGTCGGGACGGTGGGCATGATGCTGCCCGGGGCGGACGTTAAGATCCTGGACCTCGAGGAGAGTATCCGCGAACTCGCGCAGGGCGAAGACGGGGAAATCGCCCTCGCCGGCCCTCAGATCATGCTGGGCTATTGGAACAAACCGGAAGCCAACGCAGAAGCATTCCGCGAGTTCGACGGCAAGCGCTTCTTCTTGACCGGGGACATCGGCCACGTGGACGAAGACGGATTCCTCGTCATTACAGACCGCAAGAAGGATATGATTATTGTGGGCGGGTTCAACGTGTTTCCCAGAGATATCGAGGAAGTGCTCTTCTCCCATCCGAAAGTGGCCCAGGCCGCTGTGATTGGCGTTCCGGACCCGCATTCCGGAGAGGCCGTCAAAGCCTTCATCCAGCTAAAGCCGGACACCCGGGCCACCGAACAGGAAATCCTCGATTACTGCAAATCCCGGATGACCGGGTACAAACGCCCCCGCCAAATCGAATTCAAGGACAGCCTGCCCACCTCCCTTGTGGGTAAAGTGCTCCGAAGAAGGCTGCGGGAGGAAGAATTGAAGAAATGAGTCTCACCGTCTCCGGGTATAAAAAGGGATGTCCAGCAACCCGCTTCAATGGATCATCCCGGTATTTGGGAGACAAATAACTACTTGGAAGGGAGATCGGACGTTCTTATGCCGGAAGCACCCGGAAAAGCTACCGATCGGCTGAGATTGTCCGGATACGCCCCCTCATCCTGACCCGCTCCCCCGTACCGGGGGCGAGGGGAATTGTGCCGGAGCGGGAGTGTAGGGCTCCCTCTCCCGCTGGGAGAGGGCCGGGGTGAGGGTCTTTTGTTTTTCGACATAGCCTCTGTATTACGATTCCTCTTTTTCCTTTTCTTTAATGGCCATCAAAACGCGTTCCGGGGTGAGAGGCAGTTCCTGTATGGCCACTCCTACGGCGTCCCGTACGGCGTTCAATATGGCGGGTATGGTGGGCATGATAGCCCCCTCGCCTACTTCTTTGGCGCCGAAAGGCCCGTTGGGCTCGTTGCTCTCGACCACAATGCATTTCATCTCCGGCACGTCGAGTATGGTCGGGATATGGTATTCCCCCAACGAGGCGTTGAGGATCCTCCCCTGATCGTCGAACTTCACCTCCTCGAAAAGGGCCTCCCCGAGACCCATGGAGATCGAGCCCTCCATCTGGCCTTCCACGGAGGTGAGATTGATGGCCTTTCCGCAGTCGTGCGCATCGGTGATGGACTCGACGAAGACCTGCCCGGTTTCCGTGTCCACGGATACCTCGACCACCTGCGCCGAGCAGCCGTAGGCTGGTGAAGTACCCACCGTGGCGCCTTTGAACTTCCCGCCCAGCGTCGGCGGCTTGTACTTCCCCGTGCCCACGATGGTGCCTTTTTTCAGGTACGCCATCCGAGCCGCTTCGAGAAACGTCAATTCAGGCCCCTCCGGCTGTTGGCTCCACCCGCGATGCTCTCTTATATAACGGGTTCTCAAAGGAGCGATGTCCACGTCCACGCCCTGAAATTCCACCTTGCCGCGACGGAACTTCACGGCTTCCACGTCCAGTCCGAGTTCTTCCGCCAAGACCTCGACAATCTGTCGTTTGATGTCCTCGGCCGCCTCCCGGGTCGCATGGCCCGTCATCAGCGTCTGCCTGGACGAGTAGGCCCCGAGGTCCACGGAATAGTCGGTGTCGCCGGACTCGACGCGCACGTCGGCAAGGGGAATACCCAATACCTCCGCCGCGATCATGGCCATGGTCGTGTCCGATCCCTGTCCGATTTCAGCCGATCCGGTGTATACCGTGACCCCTCCGCCGTCCTCCTGCAATTTGATCCTCACCGTCGAGTGGTACGTGTCCGAGCGATAGATGGGATAGCCGGCCCCGGAAACGTAAAAACCGGAGGCAATTCCTATGCCCCGTCCCCTAGGCAGACGGCCTTTCTTGTTCAGCCAGTCGGAACCGTCACGGACCGCTTCGATACATTCCCGCATTCCCAGGGAGGACATGGATAGTTCGTTGCAGGTCACGTCTCCCACTTCCATGATATTTTGAAGACGAAGGTCCACCGGATCCCGTCCCAGCTCTTCGGCAATGAGATCCAACTGCTGTTCGAAGGCCGCCCGGGCCGCCACCCCCCCGTGACCTCGCTGAGCGCCGCATGCCGGACGGTTCGTGTACGTCCGGTAGCCGTCGTACTTCATGTTGGGAAGTCGATACGGAGCGCCCAAAAGTGACCCGGCATAGTAGACCGTGGCGATGCCGAAGGAGCTGTAAGCGCCTCCTTCCATGAAGCATCGGTGCTCCAGCGCCATCAACGAGCCATCCCTTTTCACACCGGTTTTCATTTCATGAATGAACTGGTGTCTGGCCCTGCTGTGCAGAAACACCTGCTGACGCGTATAACTCATTCTCACGGGCCTGCCCGTCCGTATGGCAAGGCAGGACGCACTGAGGTCCAGTGGGGTCGCCTCGCACTTGGGACCGAATCCTCCGCCGACATAGGGTTTGACCACCCGAACCCTGCTGATGGGCAATCCCGTCACCATTGCCACGGTACGCTGGACGTAATGCGGCATTTGCGTGGCGCTGTGAAGCGTCAGCCGGCCGCTGAGGTCATATTCCGCCACACTGGCATGGGGTTCGATGAAAGCGCCGTCCTGACGTTTGTTCCTGAACGTATCCGAGCGAACGTAGTCGCACTCTTTGAACGCCGCCTCGACATCACCGAATTCTTGATGCACCTCCGCGCAGATGTTATGTGGATAATCCTGGTGCAACTGCGGAGCGCCGTCGGACATGGCTTCCAGGGGGTCGAAGACCGCCGGCAGAGGCTCGTATTCAACCTGAATCAGCTCGACGGCTTCCAAAGCCGTCTCGAGGCTCGTTGCGGCCACGGCGGCAACCTCATCTCCCACGTAACGAACTTTATCCGCAGCAAACAGGGTCTCGTCATAACGCGCCGGAGAGACGCCATATTTCACCAAACCCACGTCCGCCGCCGTAAGGACCGCTTTTACTCCGGGAAGGCGTCTTGCTTTCGAGGTATCGATATTCAAGATCCGGGCGTGGGCATGCGGACTCTGAAGAAGAGCACCGTATAGCTGGCCGGGAAAACTCAAATCCTCCAGGAACTTCGCTCTCCCTGTAGCCTTGTCCGGGGCGTCCACTAGCGCCGCTCGTGACCCGACAACATCAAAATCACGTTTCATGATTCCTTCCTCCCGCCCCTGCTCATGTTTTCCGCCGCATCCGAAACGGCTTCCACGATCTTCTGGTAGCCCGTGCATCGGCACAGATTCCCGCTCAACGCTTCCCGGATCTCTCGAGCAGTGGGACGATCGCTATGATCCAACAGCGCCTTGGCGGACATAATCATACCGGGCGTGCAGAAACCGCACTGGATGGCCCCCTTCTCGATAAAGGACGTTTGAAGGGGATGCAGCGACGTTCCCTCGGCAAGGCCCTCGATGGTGGTGATGTTGCTTCCGTCGGCCTGTACGGCGAGCACCAGGCACGAATTTACCGGCGCACCGTTGAGAAGCACCGTGCACGACCCGCAATCTCCCACGCCGCAACCGTGCTTGGCGCCGGTGAGGCCCAGATCCTCGCGCAGAGCCTGGGTCAGGGTGCGGTTGGGCGCTACCAGGAGGTCGTACTCCGTTCCGTTGACGTTGAGTCGAATGGGATGCTTTTTCATGACAACCTCCACTATTGCTCGCGAGCGTTTTCCCAGGCTTGATGTAACGCCCTCCGGGTTAGCACGGACACCATTTCGAGCCGGAATGTCGCCGAGCCCCTGTGGTCCGTTATGGGCCGGGCATCTTGTTTTGCCGCCTCGCCTGCATGTGCGAACAGCTCATCCGAGGCCACCTTGCCCAGCAATACGCGTTCAGCCTCGGGGGCCCGGATCGGTGTCGGAGCCACTGCCCCTAACGCCACCCGGGCCTTCTTTATCGTTTTTCCATCAACGTCCAGGGTGAGGAGCGCCGCCGCGTTGACCAGCGCAATTTCCAAGGTCCTGCGCAGACCCAGTTTGACGAAACCCCCGCCGGTCCCCGGCTCGGCCCTGTCGATGACGACTTTGGTCAGGATCTCCTTCGGCTGCGCCACGGTCTGACCGGGACCCGCAAAAAAAGCGTCCAGGCCGACCTCACGCTCGCCTGCGCTGCCGGCCAGAACGACCCGGGCATCCAGCACCAGCAGAGGCAGAGGCATGTCCGCAGCCGGTCTTGCCGTACACAGGTTTCCCCCTATGGTCGCCAGGTTACGCACCTGGGGTGACCCAAGCTTTGCCGCGGCCATGGCCAGAACGCCTAAGTCCCGTGCGATGCCGCCCGCCCCCGCCAGCCTTGCAGCGGTTTCCCTGGCTCCGATCTCGATTCGGCCGTTTCCGGCCCGGACGCCGAGAAGTTCAGCCACCCGTTCCAATCCTACGAGTTGCTTGGGGGCCACCGTTTTTCTCTTCATGTTCACCAACAGATCCGTGCCGCCGGCCAGTACCCGCGCCTTCCCGGCATAATGGTCCAACACCTCGAATGCCTCGGCCAGGCCGGTGGGTCTGTGATACTCGAACGCTGGTAATAACATCTCGTTTCTCCAGAATAACGTTTAGGCTATCGTCCATCCGCAGCGCTTCCCAGCCACGGATTTCCAGTTGGGAAGTCTTGCCGGCCGGTCAGTGGTTTCCGATCCCCCCACACTCAGGAAGCGCGGGGAGAGTCCTTGAGTGGGCCGTTCCCTGCCAATCCCGCTGACCGCCACCCTCGTGAAACGGAGGACCCTTACGACGCAGCAGCAGGAAACGGATCGATGCCGTCCCCCGTCTCTCGAACATGCCCCGCCGGGAAAAAAGAGACAAATGCCTGGTATAGAGCCTCGACAAACGCATCGTCCTCGATATTGGCATCCACCTCGATCGCCTCGACCTGGGGCTTGAGACGTCTTTTCAGTTCCAAGTAAAAGAGACCGTCCTCCGTTGGGTCATAAACAGCCCCGCCTCCCCTGTCAAACGAAGCCCAACCCCTGGTGGGAATGAGGAACTTGATCGGCCCTCGAGACCGGTTGAGCTTATCCGCAAAGGCCCGCGCGACTTGAATGAGTTCCTCGGGCGAAAGCCGCAAAAAGGTTCGCAGCTTGTCCAGATCGTATTTGCGCCGTTCGTGATAGTCGGCCTTGTACCGCGATTTCAGCGGGCTCATCAGGTTGACGCCTCCGGGAGCGATCACCTGGGGAAGACCCATGCGGCCCGCGGCCTCCAAACGATGAGGCCCCGCCGCCCGCATGCCGCCCAGCAGCTCTTCCCCCACCCCGCCCGGAGCCAGGTCCACGACTCCAACGAAGTAACCCTGGCCGATCATGTCCTCCATGGCGCGATCGCATACGCCGGCCGCTGAAAACCCGATGACGGAATAACCCGCCTTCTCGAGACGCAGACGCAACTCGTACGCGCACCGCTCGCAGGGACCGAACATACTCATCGCAACGAGGCGCTGCTTCCGATGGCGCATCTGCTCGGGAGTCGCCGGCGGGATATCGAGCATACCGCAGACCGCCGCAGCCGCCCGATCCAGCACATTTATCAGCAGCGGCGATAACCCGGCGATTTCAACCACGCTATGAAACAACATCAAATCGCCGGTGCCGATATACCGGCTGGCCAGGCCGGGAAGGGCCGCCGTACTGGAAATCATCACCTTGGGCAAGCCGAACGGCAGGGCCCGCATCACATCGCCGGCCATAAGCGAACCGGTGGAACCGCCCAGTCCCACCACGCCCCCCAGTTCGCCCCTCCGAAACAGTTCCACGGCAATCTTAATGGCCCCCTGGATCATGGCCGCCGTGATGACTGAGCGCTCGTTGGATCTTTGGATATCCCGGATATTCCATCCTGCGGATCGGGCCACTTTTTCAGGCGCGATTTCACATGATGCCGTGGACGCAACCCCCATGGACAGGTCCATGAGCAACACCTTCACTCCCGCGTCCTCGATTCTCCGGCGCAGGTACATCGTTTCGCGCGCTTTGGTGTCCAGAGTCGAGATCAGAAGTACGGCCGGGCTCATACTCGGCCCATTATAGCTGATAGGTTCAGTATCATGTAATGACGGATTTCCGAGCGCCGACCCCATCGAAACGAATGCGTAGCGAACGGCTGCGATGGACGTGTCCTGGAATGTCTTGGCAATGTCCTGAGGTTTTTGATAGAACAAGAGGGCGCATGAGTGCAAGGCAAAAAATCTTATCGCCCTTATAAGAAAAACTTATACGGCACAGAAGAACCTCTTTTTATTCTGGAATGTTATCTCTGACAGGGCCTTTCTGACAAGAGTCCTGACACAAACTCCAGTTAATATGAATCTGAATCAACTCCTCACATTTTATCACGCCGCGGACACCATGAACTTCTCCCGGGCTGCGTCGCGGCTGAACGTTACCCAGCCGGCCGTGAGCGCACAGATCCGCCAGCTCGAGAGCGATCTGGGCATGAAGCTCTTCGTCCGCCTCGGGAAGAAGCTGATGCTCAGCGAGCCCGGCGAAGTCTTGTTGCAGTACGCGCGCAAGATATTCAGCCTGCGGGACGAAGCAGAAGAAGTACTCGAGAACCTGCGTTCCGTCCGGAAAGGAACTTTGAAGCTCGGCACGGCCCGCACCTATGCACGAAACGTCATGCCGGTATTGTTGGCCCGGTTCCAGAAACATTTCCCCAAGGTCAATATTGTCCTCATGGAAGGGAGTTCCCTCGAAATGGCCCGCAGTCTCTGGTCCCTCGATGTCGAGGTGGCTGTTGTGGCCTATCCGGGCCCTGTAAAACGAGTGCAGTTCAACTTCCTCAATCAGGAAGATCTTGTGGTCATCGCATCCCCTCAACACCGGTTGGCCGGTGTGGAAGGCATTTCCGTGAAACGACTGGCAAAGGAGCCGGTGATCATGCGGGAAAAAGGGTCCGGAACGCGGCGGGCCGCCGGCGACCTCTTTCGCCGCTGCCGGGTGAAACCGGAAATCGTGCTCGAAACAAGCAACTCCGAGGTGATCCAGGAGCAGGTGGCTCGTGGAATCGGTATTTCCGTGCTGACCCGATCCGCGGTTCACAGCGCCGTAACATCCCACCGCCTGGCTGTGTTGAATCTCGATATACCCACGCCCAAGTTGGACATCTGCACGGCCGTGCTCGAGGGTCATGAGCTCTCCGGGCCGGCGCAGGCCTTTCTGGATCTGCTCTTCGGGAACTGCGAAAACGGCTCGAAAGATCACACAGGAACGTAGGCTGGGTTGAGGAACGAAACCCAACAAATACCAATGCCTATGTTGAGTTACGTTCGCTCCGCTCACTAACCCAACCCCAAGACCCCCCCATACGGCATCCGTCCTGTGGACGCCCGCCTGCCGCAGGAGCCTGCCCTGAGCTTGCTGAAAGCCGTGAGCCTGTCGAACCGGTCGAGGGGTGGCGGCTGCCTGAAGAATTTTGAACAGGGGTTGGTGGAAAACCTTTCTCAAAAGTTGTCCCCCGTGAATAGCGGCAATTCACAGCCGCCGGAGCACGATGCAGCAGTTCGTACCTCCGAAGCCGAATGCGTTCTTCAGCACGAACTCCTGGTCGATCCCGAGCATCCGCTCGGAGAGGCACTCCAGGCCCAGATCGGGATCCGGATCCAGGTTGATGGTGGGAGGGATTACCCCTTGCACGAGCCCCTTGATGGCCCAAATTGATTCGATGGCGGCGGCCGCGCCCATCGAGTGTCCGATCTGGGACTTGTTGGCGTAGACCGGGGGCACGTTCCGGCCGAAGACGGTTTTCAGCGCTTCGGCCTCGACCTGATCCCCCACCTTGGTCGAGGTGGCGTGAGCGTTGACCGCATCGACATCCGCCGGCTCGATGCCGGCATGTTCGATCGCCCCGGCCATGCATCGGGTAACGGTGGGCAGGGACGGGGCCACGAAGTGTCCGGCGTCGGAATTCATGAACCACCCGGCCAGTTCGGCGATTGGGGTCAGACCGTGGGTGTGGGCAAACTCCGGGTCGGCCAGGATGAGGCAGGCGGCTCCCTCCGAAACCACGAATCCCCGGCGGTTCTTGGAGAACGGACGGCTGGCTCTTTCGGGAGGCTCGGGCTCCCCGGCCTTGTAGGCGCCGTTCATGGTGGCGAAGCCGGCCACAATGGGTTCGACCAGGGGAAAGTCCACCCCGCCGCAGATAAAGGCCTTGGCCATGCCCGATGCAATCATGATCGCGCCCACCACCAGTGAGGTACTGCCGGTGGCGCAGGCGGTGACGGTGCTCAGATTCGGGCCTGCGGCTCCGGTTAGTATCGAGACCTTTCCGGTAACCATGTTGATGCAGGAATTGGGATTGACATACGGCTTGGGCAATCGGCCTTCGTTCATCAGGACCCGGTCCGCGCTCAGGACGGCGTCCAAGCCCCCCACGGCCGGACTGAATGTGACCCCGATTTCCGGGGCGATCTCCTTGGTGATTTCAAGGCCGGAATGCTTGAGGGCCCGGTGAACCACCAGGAGCGAGTGCTTGAAAATCGGCGACGGCCAAAGGGCGAGTCGGCGGGGGCTGAGGAAGGGGTAATCCGATACGTCCAATTCAGGCACCTGGCCGGCAATGGTGACCGGGAAGCCCTCCGGAGGGTTGAATCGGGTCAGCGGACCCACACCGCTCTCACCGGCCAGGGTCCTGGCCCACTGGTCGTTGAGTTCCGTTCCCAGGGGGCTGACCAGGTCCCACCCCAATATGACCGGGCGTCGGGCTCCCATCACCACGGTACGAAGCGGTAGAGCTTGGCGAACATCTCGTAAACCTCGATCCAGTTCTGCAGGTCCCGGCTCGACCGCATGTGCGCCCGTTTGTTGACCATGACCCAGCTCATGTGAGCGGCGCCGTCCTTGCACTGGGAACAGTCCCGCGTGGCCGACGTGCAGCAGCGATGGGTGGTCTCGAGGTCGCTGGCCCAGCGGATGAACCCGATCAACCGACGGGGCTTGGGATCGCGGCCGTCCATCGTCTCGGTGACCGACGGGCACTCCATCCACCCCCACCGTCGGTCCAGCATTCGGCCGGTGGTGATGATTTGGTGGTAGTAGTGGGACGAAATGACCGTGTCCGGATATTGGTCCATCAGGTCGTCCATCTCGTCGCGCACCCGGGCGTACAGCTCCGGCGTCCACGAATACCCGTCCACCAGCTCGTCGTTGCTCAGAAGCTGAAAATGCACCTTGAGTCCCGCGTCGGCGATGCGTTTGACCATGGTTTCGATCCGGCCGAGTTGGGCCGGGGTAATGGTGTACAGATAATAGGTGTACGGATCGCCGGTGTAGTTCCGGCTGGAAGGGGTAAAAACGTCCCTGCCGCGCAGCTTCTTTTCGTCTTCGGGGTCGCCCCACAGGGATATCCCGACCATCATGTCTGGGAAGCGTTCCCGGTCCACTTTGATCAATCCGTTGGTGGCGCAATAGGTCGGAAGCCGCTTATAGAAGGCTTCGATACGGTCCATGTGCAGGGTCGGTTCGCCGCCGATCAGGATGGCCAGGTTGACCCCGCGCTCCTTTTCCCGGTCGATGAAGCCCTCCCACGCCCCGATGTCGTTTTCCTCTCCGGCAGCCTTGTGTTCGTCGGACGAGAAGAAGAAACACCCTTTACATCGCAGGTTGCACTGGTTGGTTACATCGTAGATGGAACTACGGATGTTCAGCTTCGAGATGGCCTTGTATCGGACGTACCAGTGTGCGTCCAAAAGAGAGCTGACCGTTATCATATCCGGGCGGACCCCCGATCCGGCCGCTCCGCCGAAGGCGGTGCGTCAATGCTTAGAAAGTTTGAAGGGAGTCTGAGGGAAACTTTTTAAAGTTCCCCTCAGTACAATAAATAATCATATCCATTTCCACAGTATCGTTGAGTTTGCGAGCAAAGCGAGCGTAACCCAACCTGTCCGGCTATCAGTTGGCCGGAGGCGGCGGCTCGATCAGATCGCGGCAGAGGTTCTCGCCTTTCTCATAGCCCATAACCCAGACAGCCAGGTAGTTGTCCACGTAATCGAGCCAGGACCGGAAAGTGGCCGGGTCCGAGGCGTGCCTGTACATCCGCGCCGTAACCACGGCGCTGCCCGAAGCATAGTGCCGGCAGTCCGGGCAGTCGGTGTCCGGCACGCAGCAAGCCGCGCTGCGGTCCCACTCGAGGTTGGTCCGGTATTGCCGGAAAGACCGGCCCAGGCCGATGGCCTCGGATGGATTCATCCTCGGGTAGGGACAGGAAAAGAGGCCATGCAGCCCCTGATCGTGAGTGTGAACCACGGCGTTGTACGACGTGAACAGGACATGCTTGGAGTGCTCCTGCATGAGATCCAGCATGGCCCGGCGGACCCTGGCTCGCGATTCCCGCGTGTGACGCAAGGGGCCGTTGTACCCTACCGGCGACGAGAACATATTGAAGGTGACCCTGCAGTCGTTTTGGGCGAGCGTTTCTACCACCTCGTAAGACTCCTCCACATTCCCGGGCGTGAAAGTATACACCCAAACGGCTCTGGGATCTCCCTTGTAGTTGTCCATTTGTCGGACCAGCATATCCGCGGCCCCGCGTATCTTTTTCGAAGTCTCGTCGTTGCCCCAAACCGAAACGTGGATCTTGTACCCTACGCTTTCGGGAATAGGCTTGATCCCGTTGGTGGCGATGGAGCCCAGATCTATTTCGCCGTAGCAAACCTGGAGCAACTCGGGAACCAGGGCGGGTTCGGCCCCGGCCAAAACCACGTAGGTGATGCCCCTCTCCTTTTCCCGGCGGAAAAGCCGGGTCCAAGCCTCCGGGTCGGCCGATTCTTCGGCGAACTGCTTGTCGCCCCGGTAATAGTAACAACCTTCGCAGCGGATGTTGCAGCGGTTGGTCATGTCGTAGGTCGATTCGCGAAGAAAAAAATACGCGCGAACCTTTTCCCAGCGTTCCCGCACACCGGGAAGCTTCAGAATCTCAGAGAAATTCATCTTAGATCCCGGGGCTCCGGCCGGTTTGATACGCAGGACTTTCGGCGTGGGGGCCATGGCGGCGCTCATCCGAGGCGGTCCAGTATGTATTGGGCGATCAGACGAACGGCGCCGAGCTGCGGGTAGTCGTCCTCGCGAATGGTGATTTTGTATTCATCCTGCAGCACCAGGGCCAAGGTGGCCATGTCCATGCTGTCGATGCCCAGTTCGTCGATGAGGTCTATTTCCACATCAAAGCTACCGGGGGTGACGTCTTCCAGTTTGAGTTCTTGTATCATGATGCGGGCAACGTTGAGTTGGATCTCCTCGATGCTCGCGTTCGTGGATGCGGCCGCTCTAATAGTTCCTTCCATCTTCGAAAGCCTCCTGATTCGAAGGTTGGGATAGCCGGCGTACCCCAGCCTTGTAGCCAAATGTGTTGGGTTTCATCCCTCAACCCAACTTGCGATCCTCTCCTTGACCCCGGAACGTCCCGCCGGCCTGGGAAACCGGAAACGCCGATCCCCGATCCTCGAGTCTCGCCAGATGGGCCACGGCTTGTTCTCCGATCAACCAATCGGGCGGTTTCAGCCTGCCCCGGCTGATGTCTTTCATGCGCAGCCCCTCCATCGCCTCCATGACCCGGCCGTCCTGGTCCAAAAGTCGCAGGTCGAAAAGCAGATCGTCCCCCTCCGGACGGCCGGCGGAGACCCAGGCCTGGTAATCACGGCCCGACTCGGTAAGCCTGAAGATCCGCCTCCGGGCGAAACCCACCGGAAAGCCCACCAGGCCGCGGAAGCGCTGGCCCCATAAACAAGCCAGTTGAAAGGCCGCGTCCAGAGGAAAAGGCGACCCCGACGGACCGGGCAGGGATTCGATCTCTCTCGCGTGCACCCTGGCCGAAGCCCCGTCCGCCGTGAGATGAGCAGGGCCGATGATGTTCCGAAACGCCGGACCGAAAGGCACGGCTTCCCGGTAAATGTCTTCCGGCCGGACCGAGAGCGTCGCGCCCGATCCGGGGACCACGAAGTCCTGGGGCGGAATTGGTGCACCTTCATCCGGTCCGAAGGCCGCCCGAACCTGTTCCAGTTTCCGGGTCATTGCGCCGCTCCTGGACCCCGTTGTCGAGCAGAGACGCGTCAAAATGCGTTCCCCCCTCCATTCCATTTCCACAATGACGTCCGCCGCAGGTGTTTGTGGCAGATCCAGAAATCTCAGGAATTCGACGGTGTCCGCTTGCGACACATCCAGGCCCCACTCCCGTTTCACTTCCCCGGCCAGCAGTTGGAGCGCCTCCACTGCAGGCAGAACGGCCCGGCCAAGGAAACGGTGGTCGGCCATGTAAAGACCTATCGCTATGGTCCGATTCAGGGTCCGCATATTACTTGGGGAAATTCCGCCAAGTCTGGAGGGTGTATTCGTCCACGGGTACGGGTATCCGCTTCCGGTTCAGAGTGCAGTGTACGGTGAACCCGTCGGCCGCCGGCCGCGGGTTTCTTTGCCTTAGGATGACGTAGTCGAACCGGATTCTCACCCGTTCCAGTTCCCCCGGCTTGGTCAACACCCAGACCAGGTCGTCATAGGTCAACGCTTCGTAATAATTGACTCCCGTATTGACCACCGGGTAGATGAATCCGGCTTGTTCGACGGCGCTGTAGGGGTGCTCGATGCACCGCATCAGCGTGGCCCGGCCCTGTTCGAAGTATCGCAGGTGGTTGGAATGATAGACCGCGCCGGAACAATCGGTATCCGCGTACAAGACCCTCAGTTCGGTCCGGTGCCACACCAGACCCGTGGCCTCGTCGCGGAGGTAAGGCCCGTTGCCGTTGAAATCCACCAACCGCATGGGTTTGGGCCGCACTTCACACCCCCCTGAAGATCACGCAGCAATTGGTCCCGCCAAACCCGAAGGCATTGGACAGGGCCAGCTCCACATTGGCCGCCCTGGCCCGATTGGGCACCACGTCCACTCCATCGAACTTGGGATCGGGAATATGGTTGATGGTCGGCAGCAGCAATCCCCGCCTCATGCCTTCAATGGTCAGGGCCCCTTCCACTGCGGCGGCGGCCCCTAAAGTGTGACCGATCTGGGACTTATTGGACGAAATCGGAATACGGGATAGATCGCCGCCGAAGACCTCGCGAAGACAATCCACCTCCACCTCGTCCCCTTTGAGGGTGGAAGTTCCGTGGCAATTGACGTACTGAATATCCCCGGGGACCAACTCCGCGTCGTCAATGGCCTGGCGGATGGCCCGGATGATGGTCGGCGGATGGGGCCGGATATAGTGATACGCATCCGATGTCCAGCCCACGCCCATGATCTCCGCTCTGGGAGTAAGTCCATGGGCTTTGATCGTCTCCTCGGCCGCCAGGACGATCACACCGGCGCCTTCCGACAGCACGAACCCGCGCCTGTCGCTGCTGAAGGGCCGGGAAGCCTGGCCCGGGTCCTGGTGAGCCCGGTCGTCTTCATAGACTTTGACGAGAGCGTTCATGTTGGCGAAGCCATAAATGATCTCGGGAATGATCGATGTGTCCACGCCCCCGGCGAGGACATAATCCACATCACCGTCCCGAATGAGGCGTGCTCCAACGCCCAACGCATGGTTGCCGGAAGCGCAGGCCCCCTGAGGAGAAAAACTGACCCCGGTAAAGCCCAACAACGCGCCGGCCTTACCCTGCGGCAGGTTCCCGCACAGGTTCGGCAAAAGAAAAGGGCTGACTTTGAGAGGGCCGTCGTTCTGGAGACTGAGGGAGGCCGCCCGAAAGGCATCGTGACCATTAAGCGCAGAACCGATGAAACAGGCCGTACGTGAAGATGTTTCCCCGTTCATCTCGAGCCCGGCGTCTGAAAGGGCATCCCGGCAGACGGCCATGGTCAGATGAATAAAGGCGGCGTTCCAGTACCGGGCTTCGCGTTCGTCCACGAAATCCAGGTCCAGAGGGTTCCACCCCGGAATCTCGCCCACCACCTGCAGATGAGGCTCGGGTATCCGGCAGCGGGTGACCCGGCGAAAACCCGCCTCGCCCGCCGCGGCTCGATCGAAGGTCTCCTGAAACGTCCTGCCTAAGGGCGTAGCCGCGGCATAACCCACGACAAAGACTCTGCGGTTTCGAGGGGCCTTCATGAGTGCAATCGGCTGGAACGGTAGGAAAAACGCATAGTTACAAATCTCATGATGAATATTCGCCTTTGACGCTTATTGCCGCATTCCGATCCCGGGTCATGCCGACGGCCGGATTCCGCTTCGTTTGAGCGGACCTGAATCGGATTCAGCAGGAACCAACATTAAGCCTTTTACTTTATTTTGTCCAGAGGACTAGACAGCGGTTTCCCGGAGGCTCATCTAACCCCAAGTCCTTCGCCCTCAGGTTCGTTTTTTCCTCTATTCACAAGTCCGACTGGGGCGGCGATTTTGAGCGCCGTCATGAAAGCGGTCCTCCAGGAGCACCCAGGAGTCCCCCAGTTCGTGGACGTGCACGTCCCCGTTTCACTTCAACAATTTATTGTACCTGGGAGCCTGGGAATAGATGCGTCTGGGATTCCCCAATAGCCGGACGATTCTGTCCAGAATTCCGAGCGACTGAAAACGCTCGGAAGCGAGGGTCATTTTGTAAACCGCATTTTGGTCCCCGAGAATGTCGATCATGCGATCGTAGAGAATCTGGAGAAAGGCGTGGGAGACCCAGTTGTTCGTGTCCAGGAGGTACTCCTCATTCATTTCCAGTCCGTCCAAGAGACGTGCGATTGAACCATTGTTCGCTTCCTGTACATATAGCAGGAGGGTTCGGGTAACCCGACAACCGATTTCCCTGTCCATGGCCGAGCTCATTTTGATTATTCTAAAGACATCAGGATCGGGTTTCAAGATCTGGTTTATACAAAAAAACGTTGTCCGAAAGATAAAAAGAAGCTACTATCTCTCCGACCCTTGGAATTCATGTTCTCTTGCGATTCAGACTGCCCACGCGCGACTTCGGTTCCGGCGGTAAGAGGTTTCACCGCAACTTCACTAACAGACCGACGGTTTCAATATCCCCGTTAGACCTTGCTACCTTCCAACGAAAGGAGGTCCGCACACAATCCCGATAGGATAGTGGTTGTCGTTTCTATAGAAATCCCAATGTCCACAATAAGCGGAAAGGAGGGTATGAGTAATGAAAAGACGTAACCTTCTCCAACGGATTCTGTGTTTTTCTGTTATTGTGGTTTTCATGAGCATTCCCGCATGGGGCGCGGACACGATCAAGATCGGCGTGCTGGGCCCCATGGCGTTCACGCAAGGGGAAGGCCATTGGAACGGGGCCACTTTGGCCGCGGATGAAATAAACGCTCAGGGCGGTGTCACCGTGAACGGTGCCAAGCGGCAGATCGAATTGATCAAGGTCGACACCAACGAGTTTCTCAGTGTGCCGGACGCCACCAACGCCGTCGAGCTGGCCATCTCTCGCTTCAACGCGGACTTCCTGACCGGCGGGTTCAGAACGGAAGCGGTCACGGTGATGCAAGACATCGCCATGGACAACAAGAAGATCTTCCTGGGCTGCGGTGCGGCTCATCCCGAGTTGTGCGAGCGCGTGGCCACCGACTACAACCGCTATAAGTACTGGTTCCGCGTTACTCCCATCAATTCCAAGTTTCTGGTAAAAGTGGATTTCATCCTCTTGGGCACGGTGGCCAAGATCATGGCCACCCAGCTGAATATACCCAAGATCAAAGTGGCCATTGTGGCGGAACAAGCGGCCTGGAACGAGCCCATCGTCAGCGTCGCCCAGAAGAAATTGCCGGAAATGGGCATGGAGGTGGTTGGAGTATGGAGACCCTCTCCCGTGGCCACGGACGTGGGCGCCGAGCTGTCCGCCGTTCAGCGCGCCGGAGCGCACATCATCTTCACGAGTTTCTCTTCCTCCGTGGGAATCCCCTTCGCCAAGCAGCTCGGCGAACTCAAGATCCCGGCCGCACCGGTGGGTATCAACGTAGAGGCTCAAAAGCAGAGTTTCTATGACGCCACCGGAGGCAAGGGCGATTACACGCTCACCATCAACACCTACGCACGCGTTAAAATCACGGACGCTACGATCCCGTTTTTCGACAGCTACCTCAAACGATTCGGTGAGGCTCCCAACTACACCGCCGGAACCTATGAAGCCCTCCACATTCTGAAAGAAGCCATCGAACGGGCCAACTCGCTGGATTCGGACAAGGTGGTCATGGAACTCGAGAAGACGGACCGGCCCGGAACCGCCGGCCGCCTCGTATTCACCAAGGATCATGACGTCACTTGGGGACCGGGGTACGTCACCGGACTCGGAACCCAGTGGCAGGACGGAAAAAACCAGTGTGTCTGGCCCATGGGATGGGAAGGCGTAACCTACGAGGGTGTCGTTCCTTACAAACTGCCCCCTTGGATCGTCGAGCATTACAAGAAATAAAAGCGATCTAAGATGCTTAGGCGTCCCCGGTTGCGAAGCGAAGACGACGCGGCCCGCTTGATGCGTCCCCAAAAGGCTCCGGGAAAACCTTCCGAGGTTTTCCCGGCTACATGAGGAACGTGTTCAGGGACCTTGCCCGAGATCGCTTATCCCGGTGGACGGATATCATCCGTTTTCGTTCGTTGCGGCAAAGACTTCTCGAATATTCCGGGATCGTTCGCCAACCGAAACCGCCCTGAGGCCGGACCATGCTGCAGGACATCATCATTAACGGTCTTGTCAACGGAAGCATCTACGCGCTTCTGGCCATCGGATTCTCCCTCATCTTCGGAGTGGCCCGCATTGTCAACATAGCCCATACCGCATTCTACATGTTGGCGGCGTATTTCATTTACATCGGCTTTCATTACCTGGGAGCGCCGCCC
The DNA here is from genome assembly GCA_016208165.1 of Deltaproteobacteria bacterium. Taxonomy (NCBI): domain Bacteria; kingdom Pseudomonadati; phylum Myxococcota; class Myxococcia; species Deltaproteobacteria bacterium. Next base: position 6,808 of record JACQYL010000114.1, on the reverse strand, counting down.
GTCCTCGCCATAGTACTCGCCGTACCGGCCACGGTCCTGACGGCGCTTGTCTGCTTCAGACTGTTCATCGATCCTATCCAGGAGCATGAAGCCGCCGTGCTCATCGCCACCATCGCCTTGGCCATGGTCATTCAGGAGGCGCTGCTCGTGGTCTTTGGAGGGCATTACCTCGGAGTCCCGCCTCTGATATCGGGCTACGTTGAACTGCTGGGCGTCCGGGTGACCAAACAGCATGTTCTCGCCCTGGGATTTGTGCTCGTGGCGTTGGCCCTGGTCTGGGTCCTCCTGATGCGCACCAGGATCGGCCTGGCCATCCGGGTTACGGCCCAGGACCGGGAAATAGCCAACCTGATGGGCATGGACGTAAGACGGGTCGCCATGGTGACCATGGCCGTGTCCGTCATGCTGGCCGCCGTCGCGGGAGCCATCGTGGTCCCCCTGACGGTCCTCGATCCGCACATGTGGATGCACCCTCTGATCATGATGCTGGCCATCGTGGTTTTGGGAGGCGTGGGAAGCGTGAAAGGCAGTCTCCTGGGATCGTTTATCCTTGGATTCGCGGAAGCCCTCGTCGTGTTTCTGATCCCCATGGGAGCGTTTCTCAAGGGATCCGTGGCTCTCTCCATCATGATTCTGGTCCTTTTGATCCGCCCTGAAGGCCTGTTCGGCGTTGCGTTCGAGGAAGAAAGGTAGATGGGATCCCCTGTTTTTTATTTGCGCCGTCTTCGTACCCTGATTCAGACCGAAGTACTGGTCCTGCCGAGTCGCATAACCGTTCTGGTGTTCTCCCTGGGCCTGTTGCTGCTCCCGCTCTTCACCCGGGATCCCTACGTGCTTCGCATCCTGATCCTGACCAGTATCTTCGCCATCCTGGCCGCAAGTTGGGACCTTTTGTCCGGCTTCACGGGCCAGATCAACTTCGGCCACGCCCTGTTTTTCGGAGTGGGATCGTACTCCACCGCTCTTCTGAACATTCACGCCCACCTGCCCCCCTGGGCCGGCATACCGTTGGGCGCCCTCGGAGCGGTTTTGGCCGGACTGGTGATCGGCATACCCTGCCTCCGCCTCAGAGGGACCTATCTGGCGCTCACCACTCTCGCGTTTCCGATCATACTCCTGGGAGTGGTCTTCGCCATTCCCGGCATCACCGGCGGTGAACTCGGTATCTCAGGGCTCTCCCGGCTTTCCGGATCCCGAGTGGGTGATTATTACATTACGGTGATACTCATGCTCGGGCTCGGTGGCGTCATGTGGAAAATCACCGACTCGAAAACCGGAATCATTTTCCACGCCATACGCGAAGACGAACTGGCGGTTCGGGCCTCCGGCTTGAACACGGTCCGGTATAAACTCCTGGCCTTCTGCTTGAGCAGCTTTTTCGCGGGAATCGCGGGAGGTCTTTACGCCCATCTCATGCGCACGGCCGGACCCTCCACCCTCGAGGTGGGCACTTCATTCCAGGTGATCATCTGGGCCGTTTTCGGCGGTATGGTGTCGATTTACGGTCCCATTGCCGGTGTTTTCATCCTGTTCCCTTTATTGGAATTCCTCCGGATATTGCCCAAAATCCGGATGCTCGTCTTCGCATTTATCGTATTGCTCACACTTCTGTACATGCCCGAGGGCCTGATTCCCTGGATACGGGACAAGATCGAGAAGGAATGCCCCAGGTGCAAAGTACGGAATGCGGCCACGCGCAAGACTTGCCGCGTGTGCGCCGCTTCGTTGGAAAAGGCGTAAACCCCAGATCTCCGAGGTGAACGGACATGGATCCCAAAGCGGTTTATCTCTCCAAGCCCTGGCTCAAGTACTATCCTGAAGGCGTTGCCGCCGAGTTGGACATACCCGTTCGCTCGATACCGGAGATCTTCGACGAGGTTTCGGATCGCCTCCAGGACAAGACCGCCCTCCTCTTTTACGGAAAGAAGATCAACTACAAAAATCTCCGGGAACAGGCGGACCGGTTTGCAGCCGCGCTGGCCGACGTGGGGGTGGCCAAAGGCGACCGGGTTGCTCTTTATTTGCTGAACTGCCCCCAGTACGTCATCGCCTATTTCGGGGCATTAAAAGCCGGAGCCGCCATCACGCCCATCAGCCCGGTCTATACCAGCCGGGAAGTCAAACATCAGCTCGAGGACAGCGGCGCCCGGACCGTGGTGTGCCAGGACATCCTGTACGATAACGTGCTGAAGACCGGCCTCGAACTCAAGAACGTGATTCTGACCAATATCAGCGAGTACCTGCCCGGATTGAAGAAACTGCTCGGGAAAAGCGCCTTCGGAAAGATGAGTAGGGAAAGAGGGGCCCAGACCGTCCAATTCGAAGAAGGCCCCGGACGTTATCTGTTTCAAAGTCTGCTCAAAAAGTACCCTCCGTCGCCGCCCAAGATCGTCATCGAACCTGAACAGGACATCGCCGCCCTTCCCTACACGGGCGGAACCACCGGGCTCCCGAAGGCGGCCATCCTCACGCACTACAACATCATTTCCTGCCAGGCCATGGCCCTGGCCTTTTGGAGTTCCATGCTCGAAGAGGGAAAGGAAGTGAACCTGGCCTTTCTTCCGTTCTTTCATATTTACGGCCAAGTGGTGGTCATGCTGACGAGTCTGATTCACGGGTTCACTCTCGTGCTTTTTACCACACCGGATATGGACGATATCCTCGCCGCCATCGAACGCTATCAGGCTTCGGGTTTCTACGGAGTCCCCACTCTCTATGAATATTTGAAAGAATATGACAAGACGGATCAGGTCAACTGGAAAAGGCTCAAACTCATCGTCTGCGGCGCGGACAGTCTTCACGAGTCCACGGTCCGGGATTGGGAAAGGCGTACCGGCACAAAAATCCACGAAGGCTACGGCATGACCGAAACCAGCGCCGTGAGTCACGCCACTCCCCTGGGCCTGGCCCGTACCGGTTCCTTCGGCATCCCGATCCCGAACCAGAAAGCGGCGGTGGTGTCGGTCGAGGGGGTCGAGTTCATGCCCGTGGGTGAAGAGGGTGAACTGATTCTCAGCGGCCCCAACATCATGCAGGGCTACTGGAAACGGGAAGAAGAGACCCGGGAGGCGCTCATCCGGATCGACGGCGAGAAGTGGCTTCGAACCGGGGACCTGGTCCGCATGGACGAAGACGGATTTTTCCACTTTTTCGATCGCAAGCGAGACCTGATCAAGTACAAGGGCTATTCGGTGTTCGCCAGGCACGTGGAAGAAGTGCTCTACCATCACCCCAAGGTCAAGGCCGCCGGCGTAGTCGGGGTCCCGGATCCCAAGGTGGGGCAGATCATCAAAGCGTACGTGGTGCTCCAATCCGAAGCCAGGGGCAAGATTTCCGAAGATCAGCTCAAGGAATACTGCAAGGAGAAGCTGGCTCACTACAAGGTTCCCAAGATCATCGAATTCCGCGGAGAGCTGCCTAAAACGGACGTGGGCAAGGTCTCCCGCAGGGAATTGAGGGAAGAAGCCGCGGGAAGCTGACATGGACCAACCGTTCCTCGAGATCGAAGACCTGTCTAAGGCTTTCGGAGGCCTCCGGGCCATCAATTCGGTCCGCTTTTCCCTGAACCGCGACGAAATCGTGGGGCTGATCGGTCCCAACGGCGCGGGCAAGACGACCCTGCTGAGACTCATCATGGGCATCGTGAGACCGGATTCGGGAACCATCCGATTTAAAGGGAAAAACATCACAGGGCTCAAAACCTGGGAGATCGTGAACCGCGGAATCGCGGGCACATTTCAGAACATGAGGCCGTTCCGCCGGCTGCCCATCATCGCCAATGTCATGGTCTCCTGCCTGTGCCCGCGGGCCATGAAGCGGGGAGAATGGGTCAAACGCGTCGAGGCCAAGGCCATGGACGCCCTCGAGTTCGCGGGCATCTCCGACATGGCCTTGGAAAAGGCCGCCACCCTCTCCCAGGGCGACCTCAAAAGGCTCGAAGTGGCCCGAGCCATCGCCACCGAGCCGGAGCTGCTCCTGCTCGACGAACCTTTCGGTGGATTGAGCCCGGCGGAAACCGAACTCATGGCCGCGTCCATAGGGCGTCTGCATAAGGGCGGACGGTTCGGGCGTCTGCACAGCGAGGGGCCCGCCATGATCATCATCGAGCACAAGCTTCAACAACTGATGAAGATCGTGGACCGCATCATCGTTCTGAATTTCGGCGCCTTCATCGCCGACGGAACTCCGGAAGAAATCTCGAAGAATCCCCAGGTCGTCGAGGCCTACCTCGGGGAAGAAAGCGTCTGACCGTGCTGCTGCAAGTCACCAAACTAACGGTCTGCTACGACAGGGCCGTCATCATCAGCGACATCACCCTGGGCGTGGCCACCGGGGAACTGGTCAGCCTGGTGGGCCCTAACGGAGCGGGAAAATCCACGCTCCTGAGGGCCATTACAGGACTGGTGACCTGGGATAAGCGGATCAAACGGGGAACCGCCGGAGGCGACGTCACTCTGGAAGGCACGGTGGTGTTTGCCGGAAAACACATCGAGCGCACGCCGGCCCACGAAATCGTAAAATTGGGCCTCGTCCACTGCCCTGAACGAAGACGCCCGTTTCGCGAATTGACCGTACTGGAAAATCTGAAGGCGGGCGCTTACCTGGTGAGCAACAAAAGACGGAATCGGGAGCAACTGGAAAACATCTACGAATTGTTTCCCGTGTTGTCCGGCCGTTCCTCCCAGATCTCCGGAACCCTCTCGGGCGGAGAGCAGCAGATGCTGGCCATCGCCCGGGCCCTCATGTCACAACCCAAACTCCTCTGCATAGACGAACCCTCCACCGGCCTGGCCCCCATGCTCAGAAAAGAAGTGTTTCTGAAAATCCTCGGCATTCGCAACCTGGGAATTACGGTATTGGTCGTGGAACAGGAAGTCCGGGCCGTGTTCAAAATGACCAATCGGAACTACGTGCTTTCCTCGGGAAAGATCATCGCCCAAGGCACGGGCGACGAACTGCTGGGCGACGAGGTGATCCGGAAGACGTATTTGGGGCTGTGAGAATGCTTAGTTCTTCCTGGAGATCTTTTTTCAAAAATGGAAGGTTCGCTCAGAGTTTAATAAAACGGACTTATTGGTTTTTCAAAAAGCATTCAAAACCACACTGATAAAATCTCCAAGATAGAGCCAATCATGATCAAACTCCATGATATAAACCACAGTCTACAGAATGTGGCCTTAAACCTTCTTTTGTCAAGCAATTCAATATATCTATTTTTCATAGAAATAGGACAACATATTATAAGTAAAATCATGCCCAAAGCGCCTAAAGAAATCAGTACATACCCAAGTCCATTGATACCGTGTTTTATTAAGCCTGCGTTAGCTAATTCATTTATTAATGTTAGCAATTTATCTATATATCTAGCCTTGCCAACTCTTTCTATTCCTACGCTTCCTACGCTTATTATAAAAAACGCCCCTATTAATATGATCCCATTTCTTATTCCTGCGAACGTAGCATAGATATAATTAGCAGTTATATTAGTAATCATCTGGTTGCTACGCACGTATTTGTATAACTTATTGATAATTTCGATATCACTTTGAACTTTAATGTTATAGCTGTCCCCACTTTTCTCAACAATTTCGTCTATATATACATCATAAAATTTTCTAATGCTTAAAGCAGTCATGGAGGTAATGCCAGAAAGCAATAAATATATCACTCCAAAGATTAGCAACACAAGGGCCGCTGGATTTATATCAAAAATCGACTTCTGATTCTGGAGAAGACTCAGACTTGCGATAACAATCGTAATCGCAAGCGTAACAATAGACAGGCTAGCTTTAGCTTTATCATCTATTGCTCTTTTTCTTTCACGTTCTTTTAGGTTGTGTGATAATAGTGCTTGTCTTAAAATATCACAATCCTCATTCGCTAAAAAGTTTATGTTCTCTTTTTCGAAGAGATCCTGTTGTTTTTTTATTTTCCTCTCCGCAGCTTTTGCGTAAAAATGAGGAACCAAATTCTGTAAGAGAAAGTCTTTGATCACACCCATGTCAAGTTCGACCACTCATTAAGAGCTTGGCTATTTCATTGTCTATAGGCCACTTTGTAGGCTCTAACAACCAAGCCCATTCCCCAGTAGGGTTAATCTCAATAAAATAGTAGTCTTCACCTTTAAGAGCCAGATCAATTCCGCCAAACTGGAGGCCCAACTTATGCGTCAACTCTAAGCACATCTTTTCGATTTCTATTGGTAGTTCTATCCTTAGAAACCGGATAAGCATTCTTCCCAATAACCGTAACTCGGATATCGACTTTTGGAACAACGGCCTCTTGAAGTATAACGGGAGCGCCTGATAAATTTGCGGTTTGCAGTTCTGACCTTTTGATAAAATTGGTATAAACAAATGCCTCTCCTTGAGGTAGGCTTAGAATAACGGGGTCAAGTGTCTTTATTATAAGGTCAGGTTTCGTGATAACTTGTTGTTCTGGATCGTTTGTGATTACAGTTTTCGGAGTTTTGAACCCTAGTTTATTAGCCAAATATAGCTGATAAGGTTTCACCTCAGCTTGATAGGTCGCTCTTGGGTGATTAACCCAAAGTACATCTTCAAACATCAAGAATGATCTAATAAAGGCAGCCCACTGACTCCTTCCTAATTGTAAATCCGGAGATATAGACGGCTTATAGGTGTCTCTGAGATATATCGGGGCTCTGAAATAGACAGATATTAACGTTTCAGCCGAGATTTGAAATGTAAAGTCCTTTGCTTTACCAAGAATTATTTGCTCTGTTGGTATAAGTGACAACTCAAATTCAGGTAGTTGATCTCTATTGAGTCTTAGATAAGACGCACCC
>JACQYL010000113.1 GCA_016208165.1 Deltaproteobacteria bacterium | reverse complement strand
GGAATTGATGGAGCCCATGACTGAAGACAGCGACGTGGGGCGATTGTTGAAGCAGAAAGGGGAGCGGTTTTTCCTGATATCGTACCGGGTGGGCGACGTCGAAAATGGACTGGCGGACATGAAGAAGGCCGGGTTCAAGACCATCGACCAAAAGCCGAGGGAAGCGTTTGGAAACCGGTACGCCTTTCTGCAGAAACCGCGCGACATGTTCGGGGTCCTCACAGAGGTCGTGGACGGAGCGTTCGATATACCGGGCTCGAGATAGATTTTAAGATCCTCAAAAACTCTTTTTTCCCGATAGCCGTTGTGTTATCTAACATCCATTCGGCCGAGAAGAAGAGGGAGGTTGGATTTTGACGTTTGCAACGATTTGGTGCGTGTTCCTCCTGGATCTCATCTTGGGAGATCCCCGGTGGCTTCCGCACCCGGTAAGAATTATCGGTCAAGTCATCGATCGACTCGAGATATGGGTTCGGGGATGGGCCCACGACGATCGGGCGCTTCGCCTGGGCGGGTGCCTGATGACGCTTCTGGTGGTCGCAGGTTCATTCATCCTTACGTGGCTCCTGATCGCCTGGTTCTCGCTGTTGGGCGCTACGGCGGGTGCGGTTGTGGCCGTGCTGTTGGGGTATACCACGATTGCGATTCGGGATCTCTACGATCAATCCTGGGCGGTGATCAAGGCGCTGCGCGCGGAGAACCTGCCCGAGGCGCGCCGGCTGCTTTCCATGATCGTGGGCAGAGACACGAAGGACCTCGATTCCGAGGGTATTCAGAAGGCGGTCATTGAAACCGTGGCTGAAAACCTTTCGGACGGAGTGGTATCGCCGTTGTTTTACATGGCCATCGGCGGCGTGCCCCTGGCCATGGCGTTCAAGGCCTCGAGCACGTTGGATTCCATGGTCGGCTACCGCGATGAACGGTATGAGCATCTGGGATGGTGCAGCGCCCGCCTGGACGATGTACTGAATTTCATCCCGGCGCGCCTGACCGGGGTCCTGATCGTGGCGGCGGCGTTTGTGCTGCGTTTGGACGCTTCCCGCGCGTGGACTATTTTCAGGAGAGACGGCGGCAAGCACAAGAGCCCCAATGCGGGGCGCCCCGAGGCGGCCATGGCCGGAGCCCTGGGGATCCAATTGGGCGGCCCTTCCGTATATGAAGGCGTTCTGGTGGAAAAACCCTACCTGGGGGACCCCGACCAGCTCATCGATATCGCCCACACCCGGCAAGCGGAACAAATCCTGTTCGTGGTTTCCGTACTGATGGTGCTGCCGGCGAGCTTGTACCGGTTGGTCCTATGAGCGACATCACTCCATCGCTGAACCGATTCCACGGCGGGAAAGTTTTCGATACGGCCCGGAAGCTGAATGTTCCTCCCGAGGAAATCGTTGACTTCAGCGCCAGCATCAATCCGCTGGGACCGCCTCCAGGCCTCAAGGAATATCTGTTCGAACGGTTCGAAAGGGTGGTCCACTACCCCGAGATCGGTGCGGGCAGCCTGGCGCGTGCGTTCGAGGATCGATGGGGTCTTGCCGAGGGGTCCGTGCTGGTAGGAAACGGGTCCACGAGCTTTATCTACCTGCTGCCGGCGGCCTTGGGGCCGGGACCTCAGCGGATCGCGGCTCCGGCGTTCGGGGAGTACGAAAACGCGGGACTGCTGGCCGGTTGTCCCATCGAGTATGTTACACCGGACACCGGGCCTCCCTGGTCCTATTCCGCATCCACGCTGCTGGAAACGATCCGACCCGGGGCGAGGACCGTCTGGATCGCGAATCCGGCCAATCCGACAGGCCAACTGATTCCAAAGGACCTTCTCCTCGAAATGGCCCGGCGCGTCGAGGGCTCGGACCGCTTCATTATTCTGGACGAGGCGTTTATCGAGTTCGCTTCCGAGCATTCGCTGGTAGTCGAGGCGCCGCGATTCCGGAACCTGATGGTGCTTCGGTCCCTGACCAAGATGTACGCGCTGCCCGGTCTTCGTTTGGGTTGGATGGTGGCGCATCCGGACCGGATCCGGGAATTGGGTCCGCGGCTCGAGCCTTGGGCGGTCAACGTGCTGGCGCACGAGGCCGGTTTCTATTGTCTAGGCCAGGATGCCTATGTGCGCGAGACCAATGCGCTGATCGAGAGAGAACGGAAAGCGCTTTTGGAGGAATTCGAAACCATGGACTCGGTTACCGCATACCCGTCGGCGGCCAATTACCTGTTGGTGCGCATCGAAAGACCGGACTGGGACGCCCCCAGACTGGCCGATACCCTGGCCCTGCGCAAATTGCTGATTCGGGACTGCAGTTCTTTCAGGAACGTAGGCGGGCGCTTCTTTCGCATGGCCGTGCGAACCAGGGACCAGAATCGGCTGTTGATGGACGCGTTGAAGGAGTTGCTCTGAAGGCGGGAAAGAAATGAAACAGAACTCTTGAAGCCGGCGCCACCCTTCGACAAGCTCAGGGCAGGCTCCTGCTGGAGGCGCTCAGAGGACCGTTCCGAATGGCGTGGTTCCTGAGCGTCTTACGACGGGATTTGCCCGCTCCGCCGCAGGCGGTGCGGCAACGCATACAAAGTTTGAAGGGCGTCTGAGTCCCGCCAAAGGCGGGATTTGCGAAGTTTCCCTCAGTAGAACAATAAACTATGTCCATGAAAACGTTGCTCGTCGTTAATCCGGCATCCGGTAACGGAAATACCGGCCGAGGTTGGACCAAATCCGAGCTGCTTCTGCGACGGCATTTGGAGTTTCCTTTCGACGTGGCGCTGACCCAGAGTCCGGGACATGCCACCCGCATCGTCCGGGAAGCCGTCGGCAGGGGCGTGGACCGGATTGTGAGCGTGGGCGGCGACGGTACCCTGAACGAGGTCGTCAACGGTCTTTTCGATGGCGAGCATCCCCAAGCTTCTGAAACGATCTTGGGAACGATCGGCCTGGGCACGGGAAGTGACTTCATCAAAACATTGGGTTGGCGTCCGGGTCTGGAATTCGCCGCGGAAAAACTGAATCAGGGAACGGTCCGGCGGATCGATGCGGCTCATGTGCGATTCAGAACGTTTGACGGGTCGAAGGCCGGTCGAACGTTTATCAATGTGGCCGACTTTGGCGCGGGCGGAGCCGTGGTGGAGCGCGTGAACCGCACGACGAAGCGGTTCGGAGGGGCCGCGTCTTTTCTCTGGGGCATCGTAGCGACCCTTCTGACGTACAAGAACAAGCTGATATCCTATCGGGTGGCTCAGGGCCTCGAGCAATCGGAGATTCTGAGTAACGTGATCGTGGGGAACGGCTGTTACTACGGCGGAGGGATCAAGGCCGCTCCCACGGCGTCTCTGAACAACGGGACCCTGTCCATCGTCTTTGTGGGAGATTTCAAGTGGCTGGAAACGCTGGTCAATCTCCCCCGGTTTCGCGCGGGCCGACACTTGACGCATCGCAAAGT
>JACQYL010000112.1 GCA_016208165.1 Deltaproteobacteria bacterium | reverse complement strand
TGATGCTCTCCACGCCCTCCGCTCTCAGGGCCATGGAGCAATGGACGCAGCAATAGTCGAACTCGATTCCCTGTCCGATCCGGTTGGGGCCGCCCCCAAGGATCACGACTTTCTTTCGGTCCGAGGGGCTGCTTTCGTCTTCCGTTTCATACGTCGAGTAGTAGTAGGGGGTATACGCCTGGAATTCCGCGGCGCAGGTGTCCACCAGTTTAAAGGTGGCCTTGGTCTCCTCCCGCAATCGCCTCCGGCGAACCGTTTCTTCGTCCGAATGGAGCAAACCGGCCAGAAACCGGTCGCAGAGCCCCCATTTTTTGGCCTTTCGCAGCAGGTCCTGGTCCACTTTTTCAATGGAACCCGCCGACTCGATGAGGTCCTCCATTTCCACAATCTGTTTCAGCTGAGCCAAAAACCAAGGGTCGATGGCGGTCAGCTTGTACAGGTCTTCCACGGTGTAGTTCTGGCGAAAGGCTCGACCGATGTAGAACAATCGTCTCGAATTGGGATAGATGAGTTTCTGGCGCAGCTCTTCGTCCTCCACGGGATCTTTCAGAATACCCATGCCGTAGGCGCCGATTTCGAGCGAATAGATGGCCTTGTTCAACGCTTCCTTGAAGGTTCTCCCAATGGACATGACCTCGCCCACGGATTTCATGGACGTGGTCAACACGTCCTCGGAACCTTCGAACTTCTCGAACGCCCAGCGGGGAATCTTTACCACGCAATAATCGATCGTGGGTTCGAAGGACGCCATGGTTTCACGGGTGATGTCGTTGGGAATTTCGTCCAACGTGAATCCCACGGCCAGTTTTGCCGCCATTTTTGCAATGGGAAAACCGGTGGCCTTGGACGCCAAAGCCGAACTCCGCGAGACGCGCGGATTCATCTCGATGACCACCAGGTCGCCGTTTTCGGGATTGATGGCGAACTGGATGTTACACCCTCCCGTCTCCACGCCGATCTCCCGCATGATGTCGATGCTCGCGTCCCGCATCTTCTGGTACTCCCGGTCCGTCAAGGTCTGAGCCGGAGCCACGGTGATGCTGTCCCCCGTGTGAACGCCCATGGGGTCAAAATTCTCGATGGGGCAGATGATGACCACATTGTCTTTGCGGTCCCTCATGACTTCGAGTTCGAACTCCTTCCATCCCACCACGGACTCTTCCACCATCACCTGATGAATCAGGCTCGCGGCAAGCCCTGCGGTTGCGTGCGTCTCGAGATCTTCCCAGGTGTAGGCCACGCCTCCGCCCGTGCCCCCCAATGTAAAGCTGGGCCGGACAATCACGGGGAGGCCCATATCCTGGGCGATCCGCCGGGCCTCGTCCATGGTCGTGGCAATGCCGCTCTTGGGAATCCGAAGACCGATATGGCTCATAGCCTCGCGAAACAGGTCCCGATCTTCGGCTTTCCGGATGACTTTAGGCGAAGCGCCGATGACTTCCACTCCGAATTTTTCGAATACGCCCATATCGTCCACGGAAACGGCCAGGTTCAGCCCGGTTTGACCTCCCAGCGTGGGCAGGCAGGCGTCGGGACGCTCCTTCTCGATGACCTTGGCCACCATTTCCGGTGTCAGCGGCTCGATGTAGGTGAAGTCGGCCATCTCCGGGTCCGTCATGATGGTGGCCGGATTCGAGTTGATCAGCACGATCTCGTAGCCTTCCTCTTTCAAGGCTTTGCAGGCCTGCGTGCCGCTGTAATCGAACTCACACGCCTGGCTGATGATAATCGGACCGGAGCCGATGATCAGTATCTTCTTGATGTCGGTTCGTTTTGGCATGGCGTTAGGACTTTCTCGATTGCATCATGTCGATGAAACGGTCGAATAGATAGCTTGCATCGTGCGGCCCCGGAGAAGCCTCGGGATGATATTGCACGGAGAGGACGGGGAGCGTCTTGTGTCGAAATCCTTCCAGCGAACCGTCGTTGAGGTTCACGTGCGTAACTTCCACTTCCGACGAGTCCAGGGTTTCGGGGTCCACGCAGAATCCATGGTTTTGGCAGGTGATCTCCACTTTGCGCGTCTCGAGGTTCATCACCGGTTGATTGGCTCCTCGGTGTCCAAACTTCAGTTTGTAAGTGCGGGCGCCCAGAGCCAGGCCAAGTACCTGCTGGCCCATGCAAATTCCGAAGATGGGATACCGCTTGAGAACCCGCCGCACTTCCTCCACCGCGTAGGGAATGCCCTCCGGGTCTCCCGGACCGTTGCTCAGGACCACGCCGTCCGGGGACAGGTCGTCCAGAAGCCGGTCATATCCACGGGGAGGCAGCACGATGACTTCACAGCCTCTTTTGTACAGGCTCCGGAGAATATTGTATTTCACACCGTAATCATACACCACCACGCGAAACCGCCGGTTCCTTTTCCACTCGGTAGCCGGCTCCAGTTCGGGCCACGAGTACGGCCGGCCCCCGACAACCAATTCCACCATGTCGGCGCCCACCAGGCCCGGCCATTGGCGGGCCTTCTCCACCAAGGCTTCCGGGCTCGACACGTCCGTGGAAAGGATGCCTTTCAGTGCGCCCACGGAACGGGTGCGCTTGGTGAGAGCCCGCGTATCGATCCCCTCGACACCGAGGACGTTGGAACGCCGGAGATAGTCCGCCAGGTCCCCCTTGGATCGCCAGTTACTCACTCTCGGCGGATATTCCTTGATGATGAGTCCTTCCACTCGAATGTCGGCGGATTCCACGTCATCCGGATTGACGCCGTAATTTCCTATGAGGGGATAGGTCATGGCCACGATCTGGCCCTTGTACGACGGATCCGTCAGGATTTCCTGATATCCCGTCATACTGGTATTGAACACCACCTCTCCCAGGGCTTCTCCCGCCCCGGTGAAACTCTCGCCCTCGAAAAGGGCGCCGTCTTCCAGTGCCAACAATGCTTTCATGTGTCTTCACTCATGGGTGCTAAAGATGAGAGCGTGGATGAATCGGCCGGAAGCGGTAAATCGCCCGCCGCCGTTTCATCTCGCCGGACCTAGCCGGCCTCGCTCGCGCGCTCGGCTCGTGTTCCACAACTGAAAAATCGCTTCCGCCGCGCGGTCGGCGCCTCCCGTGAACGATTGAAACGCAAGCCTCGCTTTTTTATCGCCGGCCGCGCGTTTTTCGGGATCGTCCAGCAGCTCTTCGATACGACTCATAAGGTCGCCGGCGTTTTCCACTCGGAGACCGCCCCCGAAGGACTCCAATCGACGGACCGCGTCTTCGAAATCCTCGGTATGCGGCCCGTAGAGAGGTCGTTTGCCCCATGCGGCGGGCTCCATAACGTTCTGTCCGCCCAAAGGGACCAGCGAAGCGCCGCAAAACACCACGTCCGCCGCTCCGTAAAAATCGAGCAACTCGCCCATGGTGTCCAAAATCACCACCCGTTCGGTCCGCCGTTCACGTCCGGAACGGATCCGTGTCCAATATTGGAAGCCGAGGCCGTTGGCCTGAAGGGCTCGGGCCATGGCGCGCACCCGCTTCAGATGGCGGGGCGCCGGCACGGCCAGTACATCCGACCGCTTTGACAGGAGTCGTTTCAAGGCCGCGATCAGGGGCGCAATCTCGGGTCCACGAACACTGCCGAAAACAAGCAACGCGCTTCCCGGCCGCACATCCAGCCTCGAGGTCAAGGCCTCGGTGTTCGATTGTTCGACTCGTTCGGCCAGCATATCGTACTTTGCGTTTCCCGTCACGCGCACCCGGTTCGAGGGCACTCCGAGCGCCCGAATACGACTCGCGTCGATTTCCGCGATGGTCAGGCAGAGGTCGAAAGATCCGAGGACCCGCCTGAAAAAGGGCCTGAGCGCCAGGTAACGTTTCATCGAGCGAACGGAAATCCGGCCGTTGGCCAGAATCGTGGTCGTCCCCAGGGACCGCGCCATCTCGAGAAAATTGGGCCAGATTTCGGTCTCGAGCGCAATGTACATGTCCGGCCGAACCCGCTTCAGGGCCCCCATCACACAGGGCGCATAATCCAGCGGATAGTAGGCGACCTGCACGTTCCGCGGCAGAACTCCGCGCGATTGGCGATAGCCGTCGGGCGTGGTGGAAGAAACCAGCAGGGACGCGGTCGGGAAACGACGCATCAACGCCTTTGACAGCGAGGCCGCCACCTGAAGCTCCCCTACGGACACGGCGTGCATCCATATGCGCGGACGCCCTTTCATTCCGCCGGATATCGACTTTGGTATGAATCCGAGCCGCTGTTCCGCGCCTTGCCAATCCCCCGGCCGGCGCAACAGATGCGACAGAGCCACACCCAGCAACGGCGGGAGCGCGAGCACGGAACACAGATTGTAGATCCAGAAAAAGGGGCTTCGATTCATCATGTCATTGGCTCGGAAAGGGTGGGAAGCCGTCGCGCACCGCTTAAACGGGTTTTTATATGAAATCGGCGTCCGGCAGTCAAGAATTTAATCGTGTCGCATCCCGTCCGGCGTCACGACCATTCGAAGGCTGTTGGGATCAAAGGCGCGCTGCATAATCACCGATTATGTCGCACACCCATCGCACACCCCGACCGGTTTCGACACGGTGGCAAATTTCCACTGGATTTGGTATGATGTTCGAGTCGGGATTTGTGTAACTGAAGCAGGTTGCCGTTTATCGCACGCGCCGGTGACCTGGAAACGGAAACCGGAGGACGAGCACCGTCCGCTTCAGAAGGCTTCGTTTCCGGAAACGGACGAACCTCCAAATCGTCCAATCGCTTTTTGACAACATAAGGGAGCCTGTCATGGGTTTTGTCAAAACGCTACATGAGATCGCCCGCATGCACCGGGAAACCTACGATTTTTTCGATGCGGAAATGTTGACCGTGTTCTTCGAGACCAAGACCGAGGTCGTCGAGCGGTTGCTGCCCCCTCCCCTCAAGCCCGCTTCCATGCCCATCGGTTTTGCATTCACGGCGAACTACCCGAAGACCAACTTCGGCATCGAGTATCGGGAGAGCGGCCTCTTTGTGCAAGCCTCGTTCAACGGCGAAGAAGGAAGTTTTTGCCTGGCCATGCCCGTCAGCAACGATATGGCCATGATCGGCGGCCGGGAGATGTTCGGGTACCCCAAGAAAATCGGGGAAATCGGTTTGACGAGGCAAGGAGAACGGATGCTGGGCTGGACCGAACGCCGTGGGTTTCGTTTTCTCGAAATGACGGCGGACCTGACCGGAACCTTCAATGTCCCCGAAGTCCAAAGCGCCTTTACCCCAACGGCGGAAACTCATGCCATTATCTTCAATTTCAAGTACTTTCCCGCCCCCGACGGCGCCGGCTTCGACTATCACCCCCGCCTGATCCGGGAAGTGGTGGTCATGCGGCCCAAATCCGTCGAAGCGGGCAAGGCCGAACTGATCCTACGATCCTCCCAATGGGACCCCTGGGGCGACGTCCAACCCGTGCGAGTGCTGGGCGCCGTGTACACGGTGGGCGACAACTCGATGCTCAAAGGCTCCGTTGTCGCCGAAGCCGACCCTGCCGCGTTCCTGCCTTTCATCACCATGAAAGTGGACGGGTACTAGACTTTTGAACTTCGCGAGGCCGTGCGGTTCAAGGGCTCGGCAAGTGAAGCACCGGGGTGGGATCGAGCCACGAGGACACGATTTTGGCGAAGGCGTCCCGGTCTATTCCTTCGATTTCCATAAAGGCGTCCACAAAATCCACGCCCTGGATAAGATGGAAGGAACCCTCGTAAAAAAGCGCAACGATGCAGTTTTCAGGACGGTCCGGACGGACCCTTTTCCCTTTGAAATATCGGCACAGCGGCGGATACACGGCGCTTTTCACGGTTTCCCAGTCGGCGTTTTTGGGAATCGCGCCTTCGCAGACCAACAGGGGTCTTTCGGCATCGTTGGTCAACAGGTACCGGACCTGATTGAAGTCTTCACCCGGAATAATGCGAAACGCCTTTTTCAAGAGCGTTTGAATGTCGGATTCCAAACCGGAGTCCCCTTTGAAGGACGGCTGTTCCCTAATGCTTTTGTTGTTCCTTGCGCTCCCGCCGAAGTCGTTCGATCTCCTGCTCGCTCAAGGTCACCTCTCCGCCCGGGGCGCGTTCCGGCAGGCCCTCGGGAAAGATCTGCTCCATGAAACCGTCTTCTTCGCTGGACCAGGACGACCAGCCCTCGACCTCAATATACACGGTGCAGGAGGTTTTGTACGAAGGATCGTAGATTCGAACGCCCTTCCCGTCATCGTATTCATAGGTCAACGTCGTTCCGTCGAACAGATCGAACTCTTCTTCCTTCACTCCCAGTCCAAGCAGGAGTTTTTTGTGCTTCTCCGGGATTTCCATGATCCTCCCTTCCGTTGTCCAGCCTGTGCACGCCCCACGCCGGGCGCATGACGCGTCCCAAACGATGATTCTCTGTGGCGGGAGGATGTCGCTTTCCCGCCTCACCCTGGGAAACCTCGACTTCGCGAGTGTTCCGGGTTATACTTTCGGAATTTGGGAGGGGGATGTCAACCGACTTTTCGCCCGGCGGAGTCCGGACTGAAGCGGGCGGCCATGTTTGTCTCGAGACTTCCCACGGTCACGGTCAAGAACGATCTCTGTTCCTGAGCGCGCCGGATCCAAGATCTCAGCTCGCTCTCGAGGTTCTCCTCTTTCACCTGGTACCCACTTTCGCCCGAACGGCCTTGTCTGGCGGAATTGATGAGGGTCCACTCGTTTCCTTTGTTGCCTACGATTCCCGTGTGTCCGAAACGCCGGGAAGATACGGAAATCAACGATCCGGGAGACAACACTTCTTTCAGCCGCGCCCAGGCCTCCGGGAAGGCCTTGTCACTGGCCCGGGGAATATGGATTTCACTGGGATTCGAGCAGAGAGACTGAATCACGCCTTCGCCCGTCAGGTAGGCGTATCGCTGCCGGCCCTCGTTCACGGCTTTACGAAGGAGGGCCTCCTTGACGCCGTTCGAACCGTAGTAGTTAATGCCGGCGTCTTCCAGGGCCCTCACCAGGAAGACATAGCAGTCCCGCTTTCGATAGTGTTTTCCAAGATATCGGTCTCGAGCCAGTTGCACAACCTCTTTGGAGATGTCGGACCCGTTGGAGACATCGGAGACTTCGGAGACATCGGAGACTTCGGAGGCGTCGGAGGCGTCGGACACGGTTGGAATGCGGGAGCCTTTGGATAGGTCGAAGGCTTCCTGGACTTTCGAAACTTCGGGCGCGTTGTTCGGCCACAACAGCAAGGGATCTCCGGGCAGGATGCAGGATGGAAAGTCCGGGGACACCGGAGGGCCGGCGGACAACGTTTGGGCCATGGTTTCCGCGTCGACCTGTGATGGGGACGAGCGCGCCGAGGTTTCCGCCGCAGTCAATGGCCGGAGGGAGCTGAATATGGGCTCCCTGAACTGATGACTCTTGAATAGGCGGATGCCTTTGCGACAGAGCTGCTCCGTCAGTTGGTCGAATTTCGTCACATCCGTCGGAGCGCCGCCGCGGGCTTCCCGAAGCATCCGGCAGCGATCGAGGACCAGTTCCGCCACTTCCTTGGCGCCGGCGGGATTATTTTGACGCATTCTTTTCCATCTGACATACTGGTTTGTATGCTTTAGGAGTGATTCCGTCTTGGCCAGAGTAAGGTCATTCTCGAAACCGGAAACACTGTTTCTCTTGTAATTACATACTATTAAGGTCGTATCGCCGGCGATTCCGTTTATCGATGCCACGGGACTCGTTCCTTTTGTGGTGTGTTGCGCTCGTATCACTGGCAACTATGGCGCCAAAAAACACGATTAGAGGGGTTTCGAACCGCTTTTCGTGAGGCCGGAACGCATCGTCAGGTCGGTGGCCTTCTTCCGAGGGGTTTCATGTCGATTAACTATGAAAAAGAGCTGAATCCGGCCCAACTCGAGGCGGTCAT
The DNA here is from genome assembly GCA_016208165.1 of Deltaproteobacteria bacterium. NCBI lineage: Bacteria > Pseudomonadati > Myxococcota > Myxococcia > Deltaproteobacteria bacterium. Next base: position 27,250 of record JACQYL010000112.1, on the reverse strand, counting down.
GCACGGCAATGGACCGGCCCTGATCGTGGCGGGAGCCGGCAGCGGAAAAACGCGCACTCTCGTGTACCGTGTGGCCAGACTGGTTGAAAGCGGGGTCGAGCCGTCATCCATCCTCCTACTGACGTTTACACGCCGGGCGGCGGAGGAAATGCTGTCCAGGGCCGCCGCCCTGCTGGACAGCCGATGTGCTTCCGTTGAAGGCGGAACCTTCCACTCGATGGCCAATAAAGTACTCCGCATGTACGGCCCGGAAATCGATATCCCCCCGGACTTCACCATATTGGACCGTGCGGATTCGGAAGACATCCTATCCTGGGCCAGGAAAGATCTGGGATTGAACCGTCGGGAGTTGCGTTTTCCCAGAAAAAGCACGCTGATGAGTGTGTTTAGTCAGGCCGTCAACCGGCGAGAGGATCTCGAAGCCCTGGTCGAACGCCAGAGTCCCCACCTGAAGCGGTTCCTGGGAGACATGAAGCGGGTCCGAACGCTTTATGAGGAACACAAAAAGAAAAACGCGCTGTTGGACTACGACGATTTGCTGGAATATTTCCTGGAACTGCTTCGCCGTATCGAATGGGTGCGCCTGGCCCTCAACACCCGGTACTCGCATGTGCTTGTCGACGAATTTCAGGATACCAACCCGAGCCAAAGCGAGGCGGTTACGTATTTGGCCGGTAAAGACCAGAACGTAGTAGTCGTCGGGGACGATTCACAATCCATCTACTCGTTCCGCGGAGCGAGGTTCAAGAACATCATCGATTTTCCGGTTCGGTTTCCCCATGCGCGGATCATCAAACTCGAGCAGAACTATCGTTCGACCCAGCCGATTCTGAATGCAGCCAACCGGATTATCTCCGAAGCGAAGGAAAAATACACCAAGTGTCTGTACACCGTACGCACTGAAGGGTCGCCACCGGTAATCTGGTCCGCGGAAAACGAGCACCACCAATCCGTACTGGTGGCCAACGAGATCGAACATCTGCTCGAAGGTGACTACCGCCCGGACGACATCGCCGTTCTGTTCCGGGGAAGCCATCATTCCTTTGACCTGGAGGTCGAACTCGCCAATCGGGGTCTATCCTTTGTCAAATACGGGGGTATCAAGTTCCTCGAGGCGGCGCACATCAAGGACGTGGTCTCCCACCTTCGATTGCTGGCCAACTCTTCGGACTTTTTTTCGTGGCAGCGCGTGCTTCTGCTCCTCGACGGCGTGGGTTTGAAAAGAGCTACTCAGGCCATTCAGTTCGTCAAGGAAAGCAATGCAGGATACCGGGCCCTGGCCACGATCCCCAAGATGGGAAGCCTGCCGGGCGCCAAAGCGCTGGCGCAACTGTTCGAAGACCTGTCTCGGATTCGGGGAAATCCCCGGCAGCAGGTCGAACGCGTGTGCGCCTACTATAACCCGATTCTGATCGAAAAATACGACGATCATCCGAAGCGCGCACGTCACCTGGAAGAATTGATGAGCCTGGCGGAACGCTTCACCCGACTCACCGATTTTCTGGCCGAGGTGACCCTGGAGCCCCCTCAGTCGGACGCGCACCTTCATGGTCCGGGGGACACGCTGACCCTATCCACCATTCACTCGGCCAAAGGCCTCGAATGGAAAGCCGTTTTTGTCATCTGGGTGGCCGAACAATGGTTTCCTCACAGCCTGGTGGGGGAAGACTCCGAAGAGATGGAGGAGGAACGACGGCTGCTGTACGTAGCCGCCACCCGGGCCGAGGAACGTCTCTATTTTTCATACCCGCGGATCTGGTACAAACACGGAGAGGGTCTGATCGACGTGCATGCTTCCCGATTTCTGAGTTCGCTTGAAAGCGGCGCCCCATACAACTGCTCGAAGCGCGCGGTGGGACCGGCTCCTACGCGTACGGATCCAGTACCCCGACACACGGTCCCTTCAAGCGGGTCCGGAATGCGAGCAACCAACTCCCTGACCGGCAAGCGTATACGTCACCGCACCTTTGGAGTCGGAATTGTCATTGCCGAACAGGGTGAGGACAAGATCATGGCCCACTTCGACCAGAAAGGACTCGTGACATTGAAGTTGGCGTACGCGCCAATAGAAATCCTTGATTGAATTCTTTAGTGAATGAAAGTTGTCGGACTCCACCTTCCCGCTTTCGGCCGGATGATATCTCTGTTATCATAGGAGATATCGGACGAACATTTTTTGGTCGGATCGCACCATTTACTTTGTGAGGGAACATGTCCGTTGAAAAAAAAGCCCGGTTTTCCATATGGTACGTCCTGTTGGGGGTATGGGTCGTCCTGTTGATCCAAAATATGCTGGTTTCCGCTTTGAGCGTCGAGCGCATCCCCTACAGCCAGTTTCTGAAGTTACTCCAGGAAGGGAAGATCAAAGAAATTGCCGTGTCCCAAAACACCATAGAAGGCAGGATTCAAGCCGACGGCGCCACCCCTGAAAAGACCTTCCGCACCATACGCGTGGATCCCGAACTTTCGAAAGAATTAGAGAAATATGGGGTCACGTTCAAAGGGGAAGTCGAAAACACCTTTTTCAGGGATCTGCTTTCGTGGATCCTCCCCGTGCTGTTGTTCGTAGGGATATGGTACTTTATGATCCGGCGAATCGGGGCGCAACAGCCCGGATTCATGACGCTCGGTAAGAACAAAGCCAAAATCTATGTGGAAGAAGACCTGAACGTACGTTTTTCCGACGTCGCCGGTGTCGACGAAGCCAAAGAGGAACTCGAGGAGATCATCGAGTTCCTCCGATATCCGCAAAAGTACACCGAACTGGGGGGGAAGATGCCCAAAGGCGTGCTTTTGGTGGGACCTCCGGGATCGGGAAAAACCCTTCTGGCCCAGGCGGTGGCGGGAGAAAGCCACGTGCCTTTTTTCAGCATGAGCGGCTCGGAGTTCGTCGAGATGTTCGTCGGGCTGGGAGCGGCCCGTGTCAGGGATCTCTTCACGCAGGCCAAGAGCAAAGCTCCCTGTATCATTTTTGTGGATGAACTGGACGCTCTGGGCAAAGCCCGAGGCATCTCGGGAATAGGCGGTCACGACGAACGCGAGCAAACGCTGAATCAATTGCTGGTCGAGATGGACGGATTCGATCCCACTGTGGGCGTTATACTCATGGCGGCGACCAACCGTCCGGAAATCCTGGACCCGGCCCTCTTGCGCCCGGGTCGATTCGACCGACACGTGCTTGTAGACCGGCCGGACAAGAAGGGCAGAGAGGCCATACTCAAGGTTCACATGCGAAACGTCAAATTGGGCGAGGACATCGACCCGGAAAAGATCGCCAATATGACTCCCGGGCTCGTCGGTGCGGACCTGGCCAACCTGGTCAACGAAGCGGCGCTGCTGGCCGTTCGCCATGGCAAGAATCATGTCGGAATGGCGGAGTTCGAAGAGGCCGTGGAAAGAATCATAGCCGGCCTCGAGAAGAAATCCAGAGTGATCAACAAAAAGGAACGGAACATCGTTGCCCACCACGAAGTGGGCCATGCTCTCGTGGCGCTGTCCCTGCCCGGAACGGAACCGGTTCAGAAAATATCCATCATCCCCCGAGGCATCGCAGCACTGGGGTATACGCTTCAAGTGCCCACCGAGGATCGCTTTCTGATGACAAAATCCGAACTTCTGAATAAGGTCGCGGTCCTTTTGGGTGGCAGGGCCGCCGAAACGGTGGTCTTCGGCGATGTTTCCACCGGAGCGCACAACGATCTGGCCAAAGCAACCGACATTGCCCGAAGCATGATGAAGCAATACGGAATGAGCCGACAATTGGGGCACGTGTATTACGATAAGGAACGCCACGGACAGTTTTTGGAGACCGGGTTCTTTGCGGCCCCCAATGAGTATAGTGAGGGCACGGCGCGTATGATCGACGATGAAATTCGGGAAGTGATCGAAGAGCAATTTAAGAAAGCGTTGGATATTGTCGAGAAGAAACGGGAATCGTTAGACAAAGCCGCAGAGGTGCTGCTCCAGAAAGAAGTGATTACCGGCGATCAGCTCAAAACAATCATGGTGGAGTTTGGACAGGAACCGGTTCAGATCCCGGATGTGTCCACCGGGGAAACGAAAGGCGCAACCGATGAATAACCGGGGCGCCAACAACAGCGGAACGGCCTGGTTTCGAACCATCTTGTGGGTCGCGGTTCTATGCGTTCTCATTCTGGCTTTGTTTGACAAGCTGGACCTTGGAGGTCTCTTTTCCGGCCGGCCGAAGCCCACGGAACTGGCGTTCAATCAAATAACGCCCGAATCCAAACCTCCCATCGTGGTTTCAGCGGACGAACAGATCAACCAGGACGTGTTCGAGAAAGCGTACAAGGCCGTTGTCAACATTGTGGCGACCACCCTCCGGGTGAACTTCTGGATGGAGGTGATTCCTCAGCAGGGTCAGGGTTCCGGTTTTATTGTGGATCCGGAAGGGTACATTCTGACGAACAACCATGTCGTGGAAAAGGCCCAGCGACTTACGGTGACGACCGCCATGGGTAAAAAAGTCGAAGCCCGTCTGGTGGGGCGCGACCGCCAGTCGGACCTGGCGGTAATAAAGATTCCGTCGGGAGACGTCGAGGCGGTGGCCACATTGGGAGATTCCGACACCCTGCGAGGGGGACAGAAAGCCATCGCCATTGGAAATCCTTTCGGTCTGTCCCACACCTTGACCACCGGCGTGCTCAGTGCGCTAAAGCGCGAAATCCAAACGCGGGATAACGCTCGGATGGAAAACCTGATTCAGACGGACGCCGCCATTAATCCGGGTAATTCAGGAGGGCCGCTGCTGAATTCCAACGCGCAGGTCATCGGAATCAACACGGCGATCTTCAGCCTGAGCGGGGGTTATCAGGGCATCGGGTTCGCCATTCCCGTCAACTATGCCAAGGAAGTCGCGAGCCAACTGATCACCAAGGGCCGGTTCGCCAAGCCCTGGTTGGGGATTACGGGCATAGGTCTTTCCGAAGAATTGGCGGACGCCCTCAGTCTCGGCATAACCGAGGGCGTGCTGGTGGTGGAGGTCGTCCGGGAAGGCCCGGCCCATCAAGCCGGCATCCGGGGTGGAACTCAAGAAGCGATCATCGGAAACCTGCGGCTTCCCGTGGGCGGCGATATCATCACCAGCATCGACAACGCTCCCATCAAAGAAATGAACCAGCTCGGACGATTGATTGAAAGCAAGCGGGTGGACGATGTCGTCTCCGTTCGAGTCGTGCGGGACGGTAAACCGATCGATCTCCCGGTTCGTCTGAAGGAACGACCCTGATCCAACCCAGGTAACGGTATAACCGAGAATCCGGCTGCAGCAGAACCGCCGCGCAGCAAGTCGTTTGTTTTCCTCAGGCCGGGGGAGCATTGTCTGCGAATACGGGATTAATGCGTTGTTTGGGGTAGGCTGCGAGTCCATAGCGCTTCAGTGGTGAACCATGACCGATCCACTCCAGGATGTCTCCGTCATCATCATTACTCACGACGAGGAACGCAACATCGCGGATTGTCTGGATTCCGTGAAATGGGCCGGAGAAGTGTTGGTGGTGGACAGCCACAGCGCGGACCGTACGCTCGAGTTGTGCCGGCAGCGGGGCGCCAAGGTTTATGTCGAAACATGGAAGGGATACGCCGCTCAGAAGAACAGCGCCCTCGATAAAGCGGAAAAGACCTGGGTCCTCTCCCTGGACGCCGACGAACGGGTGACGCCTGAACTGGTCGAAGAAATACGTGAAGTCTTACACCGAAGCAACTCGATGGACGGTTACTCCATCCCCAGAAAGAATCATTTCGCGGGTCATTGGATTCGACACGGAGGTTGGTATCCCGACCGTACATTGAGATTCTTCCGCCGGAACCGGGGCCGATTCGAAGAACGGGCCGTTCACGAGAAGGTGGTGATTCAAGGCAAGACCTCGGACCTGCAAAATCCCATCCTCCACTATACCTACCGGGACATATCCGATTTCCTGCGCCGGTCCGACCGGTACTCCAGTCTCAGCGCCCGGGAGTACGCCACGCGACGCATCACGGGCCCTCTCCGCATGTTGGGGCATGCGATGTATACGTTTCTGGACATGTATGTGTTCAAACTGGGATTTCTGGACGGCTACTACGGATTCCTCCTGGCCTGTCTCTACTCCCACTACACCTTTGCCAAGTACGCAAAGCTGAAGGAGCTGACCATAGAGTCTCCCGGATCGTAACGGATACGCCGGCGCCCGGAACATTCGCGAGCCGGAATCAAAAGCCCGGATTGAGGATTTCCGGCAGTCGGGCGGTATCCCGGCAGACCGTTTCCTTACCCTGATCGCACCAGCCCTTCAATTCACTCTCCTTATCCTTCCAGTATCGGACGTCCGTTTTGTAGAATCGGCACTCAATCTGATTACCGTTGATGGCGACAAAACTGTCGGGCAGCACCACGGTGGACAGCTCGTAGCCGATGTCATCGATGTCAATGTCATCGCCCCAGGCGTACTGAATCCTCAGGTCTCCCTGCCACCAGTGCACGTTGATATGCAAGTCCGCGCCCAGTTTATACCCAAAGGTCTCATCCGGCGGTCCGTTCAACACAAAACGCACGTATCCTTGACGGAGCATCCCCAAGAAAACGATGGGGAGGAACCCTTCTAAAAAAGGTCACTCCCCATGGTATGGTGAGATACTGGAAAGCCGCCACGACTCCTCCGGAGAGGGGGCGGAAACCCTTTTTTCCGTCAGCAGCCTTCGTCTTGTCCTATCCTGAAGGTGGCTTTGGGCGGCGCCGAGGCCGGCGGTGTGACGGCCGGCGAGGACGGCTGGACGGCGGCTTCCGACGAAGGAAGTTCTCCCTTTGGAGCAGGAAGAGCCGTTCTGGCGGCCATGGAAAGATAATTCACCACCGGTTCCGTGGACAGCACCAGGATGGCCAACTCCTTCATGGTTCCAAATCGATACATGTTCGGAGCCCGGTATGTTTGCAGGAACTCTTCCAACGAGTCCACGGCCTCTCGGTCCGACTGATCCAGCATCTGCAGCGGATCGGCTTCGGAGTTCTTTACGAAATTCAACTGTGACTTCAGCGCCTCCAACCGGGCGTTGTAGGATCGAAGGGCCCTTTGTTCGGGATTCGCCAAAACAACGGCCACGGAGCCGGCCAGTAACAGGATAAGCCCGAACAGCGTGGTCTTTCTCAAATGAAACATGATCGTCCTCCCGGTTAACCGCTCGCCTGGGCGAACACGTCTTCTTTGTTGATCTTCTTCTCAACCCAGGCCGCAACCATGAACATGCACGCCGCCATGGCCACGATAAGAAGCAAGGTAACGCCGTGACTGAGACCCAACACTTCCGGAACGAGGATCTGGCCCTGAACTCCATCGTACAAACCGCTCCACAATCTGAACGGAACGAAGAACCCGACTACGCCCAGGCACATACCGAGCAAAAAGACCACGGCGTCCAGTCTTCCGGTCACCGCGCCCACTACACTGGTAGTAGGACAGTATCCTCCCACGACGAAACCCACACCGATAATAAATCCGCCGATGATTTGGGCGGTCAGCTTGGTGGGTAGAATATATATCAATTCCATCCGATAGAGACCTGCGGCCCAGAGGACCCCCAGCCCCACCGCGCATGTTACGATGGCCGTAAAAATTACTCGGAGCACCGCGAAATCACGCAGATAGAAGATATTGACCAGCTTCCGCGGATCGGAAAAACCGGCCCGTTCCAAAGCCAGGCCGAAAAAGAACCCGGTCAGCACGGCGAGTTCCATTCCATACCATCCCGGGATGAGTCCCAGTTTATCCAAAGGTCCCATTAGAGCCACTCCTTTCTGAGAAACCAGGCCGCGGCGTACGCCCCTCCAAAAATGCAGAACATGAAAATCCAACTTCCGGCGGCCAGTGACGCGCCTCCCGTAAGGGCCTGGCCGGACGTGCAGCCGGTCGCCAATCGAGCGCCCCAGCCGGAAAGAAAACCTCCGAACAGCGCCAGCCATAGGCGGCCTCCGGCCGCCATATTCGGTCCCCTGGCGATTTCGCCTTTAAACCGTCCCCACACAAAGGCGCCGAACAGACCTCCCAGGATCACGCCGAACACTTCCCAGACGAGCCAATCGTTCAGCGGGTTCGCTCCCCCTTCAACGTAAGAGGCCGTATACGGATTCTCGGCCGTGTATTGGTGGGCGATGACATTGGTGGCCGCAATGGTGAGGCGTGCGAAAGCCCCGGACGATCCCAGTCCCCGCCCCATGGTATAGAACGCGAACAGGAGGGCCAGCCCCAGTATGACACCGCAGACATAGGGCGACCAGTACGATTGGCCGTATAGACGCTTGTCTCTTGCGGCAAACGGATTAGACACAATGTACTCCTTTTCTTGTCAGAGGAACCTGACCGGATTGAGAGTTAAACACGACTCGGCATTCGGTTGAAACCGAAAGGTCGCTCACCGTATCTCCACACAATTTTTTATAATAAGAATGCGGAATACGGCGGTCAAGTGGATTGGCTCAGGCACAACCGTCACATCCGGCCTCACTCCTTGTAAATCCCGAACACTTCCACCCGCATGGTGATGTGACCGTACCAGGTCACCGGATTGAATCGGATGTATCGAGCTGTCACCGGTGCAGGGAGATCGTTACGCACCTCCGTATTGGCGTCGACGTTGCCTTTGAACGTTACGATGGAACCGTCATGCTGATAAAAGATCCACTTGATGCCGTCCGAGCTATGGCTCAACCTGCAGGAGGTCACCCACTGGGCGCAGTTTTTCGCCCTGCCTTTGGAGCCCACGGTCCGCACCAGAGCCTTGGACCCCTCCCTGGGAACGCCGAGCCCCAGCTCGGCCGCCCACACGCCCCGCACCACAGCTTTGGATCCAGGTCCACCTGGATCCACCGGTCACCATAGTGGTTCTCTTGATCCGCCAATGGCCGAAAACGAGAATCGAACGTTCGACTGCTTCAAGAGCCCTCGCTCACATTGACCTGAACCGAATCCATCCACGTAGCGTCCGGCACGCCGTCGGCGTTATCGTCCACAGCGAAATAGAAAGTATACGTTCCAGGCGAAAGCGTCCTGTCGAGCACCTTCAGTGACGACGCCGTTTCCGGCAAAGGGGACGGCAAACCGGCATGAATCCCCTCTTCCCAGCCGCGGCAGGAAACCAGGTAGGAAAACGTACCAAACGGAGCCGTTCCCACAATCCAGAGATCGGAACGGAGTCCCGCGAGCTTCCCCGGATCCAGGGTTACATTTACGACCACGGACGTTTCCGGACTCACCGTGATCGTCTCGTCCGAGCCGTTGGCTTTCACGTCCGCCAGGGGTTCCGAAACGGACCGGATCAGAGCCGCCGCTTTCATCGCCATGTACTCGTGCCCCTGCCTCGTCGGGTGGATTTCGTCCCAGAAAAGATATCCGTCCCCGTCAAAATTCACCCCAAAATTCGGACACTCCTCGGTGACGTTTGTGAATCCTAAAGAGCTGTAATCCACCATCAGGACTTCGAACAGTTCGAACACATCGAGGAAATACACCGTCACGCCGGCGTTTTCTTCCATAAAGGTATCCACGCCGTCTTTCAGCTTCCGGTTGAACTCGACGGTAACGTCCATGCCCTTGCCGTAAGACTCCGGGGAACCGCTCCATTTGGGAGTTGCTCCGAGATTGGGCAGATTCGGAATCAGGAAGTGATCGGCCCCGGCCGAAACAAGCAGGTCCAGAGCGTCCATGATGTTCCGGACCGATGCCGACACGTCCGCCCCCTCCCGCCAGAGATCGTTGGCTCCGATCCAGATGGCGAAAAGTGCACGACTTGGAACTTCAAACGTTTCTACAAAATATTGGACCTGCTGCAACAGGCCGGGAGGAATGGCGCCGGCGGTCTGCGCGCCGCCATAGGCATAGTCCCGCAGATGCCCGCCGACACCGAGCTCGTCCGTAAGATATTCCACCCACACGGGCCCATTCGAGAAACGACCTTCGTAGTAGAGCGTCTGATCCGGTATGAATCCGCGGGTCAGGGCGAACACGTTCCCGTTGTCGGATAGACTGTCCCCAAAGGCAACCACATCGGTAAAATAGGCGGCGTGGCCTGCGGGACACAAAACGAGCGCACCACAAACGAGGTAAATGAAAAGCAGCCGTTTCTTCATTCATGTATCCCTTGTATGATTACCCTTTTTGCCTGTGCCGGATCCTTCCAGGATATCAGTGTTGCGATGGTGTGTAAACGTAAGTTTCGGCCGTTTCCAGGGCATTTTCTCCGAGAGGTCCTTTTCATCAACAACATGCGCCGCCTTTTCGTATTCACGGAAGGGCGGACCCGTTCGGTCTATCGGATGACGTTCAGTTCCCTGCCCACGCGACCCAATATGTCCAGGGCGCGATCGATCTGGGCGGGCGAGTGTGTGGCCATCAAGCTGATTCTGAGAAGACAGTGGTTGGGCGGAACGGCCGGAGGAATGATGGGATTGACAAAAATACCTTCCGTTTCAAGTCGTTTGAACATGCGCGCGAGCGTGTCCAGATTACCCACGTGGATGGGTATAATGGGCGTTTCCGAGAGACCCGTATCATATCCGAGGGACGTCAGTCCCCGCCTCATTCTTTCCGTGTTTTCCCAGAGCCGCTCGATCCGTTCGGGTTCACGTTTTATGACCTTCAGCGCCGCCAAGGCCGCCGCCGCCGAGGAAGGCGGCATGCTGGCGCTGAAGATAAGCGCCCTCGAGTGATGTTTCAGGTATTCGATGGTCTGTTCATCCGCGGCCACGAAACCGCCCACCGAGGCGAGCGATTTGCTGAGCGTGCCCATGATCAGGTCGACCTTGTCGGTCAGGCCGAAGAACGAGGCCGTGCCGCGGCCAAGCTCGCCCAGGACCCCCAACCCGTGCGCGTCGTCCACCATCACAGCGGCATGCCAGGTATCCGCCAGCTCCAGAAGCCGCGGAAGTCTGACAATGTCCCCTTCCATGCTGAAGACGCCGTCCACAACGATCATTCTGCCCTGATCCTCTTCCATGTGCGAAAGAAGTTCTTCCAGGTGTTCCATATCGTTGTGCATGTACCGGTCTATGGCGGCAGGAGACAGTTTGGCCCCGTCCAGAATGCTCGCGTGGTTATGCCGATCCAGTAGAACATGGTCGCGCCGTCCGAGAATCGCCGCGAGAACCCCCTGGCCCACCTGGAATCCGGTGGTATAGAGCAGTGCGGACTCCTTTCCGACCCAGGCGGCAAGTTCGCTCTCGAGTTCCGTATGTAGATCCAGCGTCCCATTGAGAAACCGGGAACCCGCGCAAGTGGCGCCGTATTTCTCCGTGGCTTTTATCGCCGCTTCTTTGACTTCAGGATGGTTGGCGAGCCCGAGATAGTTGTTGGACCCGAGCATCAAGACATTTCCGCCCTGCTTGAGACGCACTTCCGTGTTCTGCTCCGACGTAATCTCTCTGAAATAAGGGTAAATGCCCAGTTTCTTGGCCTCCAGGGAAACCGAATACGTATCGATTTTGCGGAAAATGGAGTCAGGTCTCGACATGGTTCAGGTTTCTCTCACCACCATGGCGCTTGAACGCGTTTTATTCTGAAGATCGCGGCTGTGTCGAAATTGCAGAAGCGTCATTCCGGACGAGCGCAGCCAGATCCGGAATTCGGATAAATTCCTTGAAGCCGGAGAATTCCGGACCCCTCCCCGGCGCTGGCGGGAGACTTTCTGTGGCGTGCCCTCGATCGACAACGTCATAGGTCTTTCCGGTAGATCCGATAACGCTTGTGCGGTTGGACGCCGATCTCCTGAAAAGCTCGGTTGATATCCTGATTATCCTCGAGGGTCCAGCCCAATTCCACAAACCGGTATTGTTCCTTGGATTCCAATTCGCGCACAACGTGATCCAGCGCCACCAGGGGAAGCCCCAGTTGGCCGTAGGCCTCCTTGACACCGAACATGATGCACCTCAAACCCGTAATCTCGGACCAGTAGAGCTTCTTCTTGAGCAGGGCGGTCAGACCCAGTTTGCCGTTGAAACGCCGCAGCAGGGGATTAATGTCGGGAAGGATCAGGCAGACGCCTACGGGTTCGTCCCGGTCGACGAGGAAAAACGCCAGGTCGGGGTCAAGAACGTGCACCAGGTCTTTCGCCGCCTCTTCCAACTCGGCGTCCGTCAATGGAACGAAGCCCCAGGTGTGCGCCCAATATTCGTTGTAGAGGTTGTTCATAAGGCGCATGTCTCGTTTCACGTTTTTCCGGTCCGCCTTGCGAATCCGGATCCCGCCTTTCTTGGACAGTCGTTCCGCCAAAGGGAACACCCATTCGGGAAAAACGGATTCCCTGGTCAGCAGGAACGAAAACAGGTCTTTCTCCCTTTTGAAACCGCACAGCCTGACCAGGTCCGGGTAGTAGGCAGGGTTGTATGCCATCATCAGGGTGGGCGGCGAATCGAACCCTTCGATCAGAAGGCCGGTTTCGTAGTTGGCCGAAGGATTCAAGGGACCCCTGATGAACTCCATGCCCTGCCCGCGCACCCACTGTTCGGCCGCCGAAAACAGGGACACCGCGGCCTCCGGATCCGAAACGCATTCGAAAAAACCCCAGACGCCCATTTTCTCGTCGTGATATTGATTGTAGTTCCCGTCTACAATGGCTGCAATTCGGCCCATCACCTCGTCTCCCCGCCGGGCCAGGAAAAGCTCCCGGTGCGAGAATTTCCAAAACGGGTGCTTACCCGGAGTAAGCAAACGAGCCACATCGGACCTTATAGGAGGAACCCAGTTGGAGTCATTCCGGTATAGCCGCCAAGGAAACTCGATGAACGCCTTCAAGTCCGACGTGTTTCTTACCGGCTGTAAGTCGATTCCGTGCACGGTCCTCCCTTATCCCGTGGGCTCAAAGAGAAAGCCACTTCAATCCAAGTCCCCTGACCCACATGACGGTCTCCTCAGCCTCGTCCACCGCCCACGCTTCCCAGCGCTGTCCGGTTTCGTCCTCCGATGTCATACGGGCGGAAATCGATATCCTTTCCCCCGAATTGCAGAGCCTTTTGAATCGCATCTCCTCAAAGCCCACGGGCAAGCCTACCAGGGCGTGTTCCGGCCGGGCAACGAAATTATAATAGGCGACCAGATGCTGCAGGGCTTCCAGCAGATACGGCGAGTACATGTAGTTGGTTTCTTCGAAATCAGCCACATCCCGGCTTTTCCGATATACCGTGCTGCCGTGGATAACGCCCGCTCCGGAGCCACGGACCCCCTCGAGTACGCAATACCGGCCCCGAAGCCCGGTGTAGTTCCGATACAAATCCTGAATCCCGCCGGCATGTACAGGCGGGTGGACGAGGTCCTCTTCCTTTACCCAAGGTATGGCGCGCCGGGCAGCCGGGTCTTTCCCGCCTCCCAGAACGACCTCCCCCCTGGTTCTCGTGTACCAATGATCCGTAACCCTTCCGGAAGGCGAGATATCCTGACTCATCAGGGAGACGTCACAGACCGTCTCTCCGTCCTCGAGCCTCGACCTGCGGACCAGGGTTCGCGTCACACAGTCCGTGTCGGGAAGGCACTCGACCATATCCCTGAACTCCACGTTGCGAAGGCTGTGAATGTGCAGGTAAGGGTATAGAAGCTTGGCCGCCTCCAATAGCGTTTCAACGATCATGACGCCGGAGATCAACGGGTGTTTGACGAATTCGAACGGCCTGTGATCCTCGAGCCAGAGGTCCCGGTCCACGTTGAAGTTCCGCTCCGTCTCCAGCTCGCCCTTCTCGAGGTCCAGACGCCGGACGCTGTCAACCAGTGGAAACTTCTCGAAGGGAAAGGCGTTGCCGCCCGAAGACAAACCGAGTCCTTCCATCGGCGGGGTCTGGTTCAGATGGAACCCGCGGGAAATCGACTTAGGCAAAGGCCTGGACCACATCACTTCGGAAGGTCCGCCGGACACGGCGAACATCTCCCTGCAAAACAATTCCATCAGCTCTTTCACGTGCACATATGCGTCAGCCATGCCGCGCAATTTCATCAAGGCCTTGATCTCGGCGTCTCCGGCCATGCCTGCACCGTCGATGGGAGGCAGCAGCAACGTCTTTGTGGCTACCCTCTCGGCCTCGCCCGGTAGGGCTCTCAACAAGGCTCCCATCGCGCGATTCGCGGAGCAGTAATTGGTTTGTCCAATGTTTCCCAAAGCGGCTACAATGGATGAAAGTCCCACCATAAACCGGAGCCCGTGGGATCCGGCCGCATTGTACAGGTTCCATGCGCCCGTCAATTTAACGTCCATCACCCGCAGGAAGTCTTCCCGAGTCATGAATTCCATGAAGGCATCCCGAAGGATCCCCGCGCCGTGGATAATGCCGTCAATTCTGCCGTACCGCCTCACCGCACCTTCCAGAACGCTGCTCACACTCTCTTCCCGGGTCACATCGCAGCAATGGTATTCGACTTCCATCCCTCTGGAACGCAGATCCAGGATCGTTCCACGGATTTCCGCACCGGCCATGATTTCATCTAGCTCGGCATCGAGTCCGCTCTTAGCCGCGTCCGGCCGACGTTCCTTCAGGTAGGTTCGAACCGCGGATTCTATAGGACCCTCCATGGCAAGGAGGGCGTCGTAATCAATCGAAGCATCCGGCCGCGTGCGTCCCAACAGCAGCAATCGGGGGCCGAACGGGGCGAGGGCCCTCGCCAGCCAAGCCGTGATCCCCTTACCTCCGCCCGAGACGACGACCACGTCGCCCCGGTTCAATGTGAAGTCCGGCGCCTCGGACAGGGCGGCGTCCTGCGCCCGGGGTCTCGGCGTAAACAACTCCCGATCGCGGCAAATGACTTGAACTTCGTCCATTCCGGTGTCCAAAGCCAGTCGAACGATGTCCTCGGCCTCCGTTCGCCTGTCCGTTTCTATGCTGCGGAACAGAACAGAACTATATTCCTGACGGGCCGCCAGAAACAGGCCCAGCACTCCCTCGGCGGCCACCGCGGAGGAAGCCCTCGGATCCGTCTTGCGATGCACCAGAGAGCAGAACGCCTTGTGCGGGGAATGAAGCAGACTTTCTACCGTAGTGAAGAATCCGGCCAGGAAAGCCGGAACTTCATGCAGGTCCCCGATTCCAGATGCCTCCCCGTCAAGAACCAACGTCAGACCGGTAAGACCTTCGGTTTGCGCGAGAAACGCGCCGGCGCTCTCAACGCCTCCGGTCGTACGCAAATCAAAGGCGTTCCCACGCTCGGAGGGTCCCCAACAGCTCATAATCACCGGACGGACTTGATATTTTTCCGCTAGGACGCGAGCGAGTTCTTCCGCCAATACCGATGTTCGGCTTGCATTCAACAGAACTACCGCACGGCCCAAACCGATTTCGAGAGCACGACCGGAACCGCGTTTCAGGGGCGCATCTTCGAAAACGAATCGCTGAATCGGGCCGCGCTCGATTTCTACCGCTTCCTCAGGGCGCCGCGTTGCCAGGTTTCGAACAGGAGCCAACGGGGGGTTTTCGGTGTCATCGAGAACTCGGGGCTCGGAGCCGACTCGAACGGCCACCTCCTCGATGCGATCGGCCACCTGCCGCACCGTGTGAACGCCCACAAAGTCTTTCAGGTTAACCGTAATTCCGAAGCGGCGTTCGGCCATGTCCACGATGACCGGAAGACGACTGGAACGGATGGCCAGATCCTCCCGGAGATCCATATCCGGCTCGATCTCGCGCCGCTCGTACCCGGTGGCCTCCATGATGATCCGGATGACCTGTTCCAGGTAATCGGTCGCCTCGGACCCTTCGCCGAAGCCTGGGGACAAATCCTTTTTCCCCGCCGCGGCTGAAGATCGGAGCATCCTCTCCTGCGACACGTTCAACTCGTCGGGTCGGATCCCGTCCTGCAGGTTGCCTGAAGCATAGAGCCTGGCCAGGGCTGTACGGTATGTATGGACTTCCCGATCCGACCGGCAGGTCTCAACGCATACGGCTCCGTCCAATGTGTCCGCGATCAGATCACTCAACGCTCCTCCCGGTCCTACCTCGAGGAAACACCGTATGCCGGCGTCGTTCCAGAGCTTTCTGATATTTTGCATCCAGTGCACGGGACGCTCGACCTGGCTCGCCAGAATGCTCCTGATCTCCTCTGAATCGTCGGGGAAAAAGGTGTTGATCGTATTCGAAATGACCGGAATCCGGGGAGCCTGAAACTCGATGCCGGACAGGAAGTTCTTGAATTCATCCCGTATCGTTTTCAGAGCGGGCGAGTGAAACGCCATGCTCACTTTGAGTCGGGTGCACCTATAGCCGTCCTTTTCCAGCTCGCGCGCCAGTTCGGAAACGGATTCGGTGCTTCCCCCCACCACCACCTGGTTGGGAGAATTGAAATTGGTGAAGAATACCTGTTCGTTGCCGGAGATCTTTTCCTCGAGTACGCGCATCGGGGCGTCCACCGCCATCATTACGCCCGGGTCTTCGATCGAACGGCCTACCCGATCCATCAGCTCGGCCCGTTTGCGGACAATGCGGATACCGTCCTCCCGGGAAAAGACATCCGCCGCGCACAGGGCGCTCAACTCGCCCACGCTGTGCCCGGCCAGGGCCCGGGGACATACTCCAAGGGACAGGAACGATTGAACCATTGCGGTCTCAATGGCAAACAGGGCCGGCTGCTGCCACCGAGTGTCCAGTGTGGTCGCCTCATCCGCGAGAAAAAGTAGCTTCAGCACATCGAACTCGGCGCCCCGGGCGATGCGATCCAGCCATTGCCGGAAAACGGGGATCGACTCGTAGAGTTCCAGGCTCATACTCGCATAGCAACTACCCTGCCCTGGAAAAACGAGCGCCAACGGCAAAGGCGCTGCACTTTCCGAACCCCAGTAGACGCCTTCCCGGGCCGGCCCGCGCCGGGATTCGCCCATCGGGATTCCCCCGGGATCCGTAAGATGCTTTTCAGCCATGACTCGAGCTTCGCGGTCATTCTCCGAAACCACCGCCACGCGGTACCGGTCTCCGTTGATACCGGCGCGGAAAAAGGATACCCCTCCCACGTGCGGGAGCGCTGGTTGGGTTTCCGGGACCGGCTGAGGAGACAACATCGGCGCGGTGAGCGAGATCGCTATAGTTCCGGAGTGGTTCCGGCATTCCTCCAGGTGGACCACGTAGTTGGCCCCTCCAAAACCGAACGCATTGATCTGAGCGCGTCTCGGCCGGTCCGGGTCATGCAGCCAATCCTCCGGCTCCGAGGGCACCCGGAAACCCCATTGTTCGAGTTCCATGGCGGGTTCCGGCGCCTGGTAGTTCAAGGTTGCCGGAATGATCTTATATTGCATGGCTTTTAGGCTGCGGATCAGACTGCCGATACCCGCCGCGCCGAGCGTATGCCCCACCTGAGATTTGAAAGCCGCGAGTGCGGTGGAACGGAGTGGATCATAGAATCGTTTCAGGGCCTTGACCTCTTCGATGTCCCCCTGGATGGTTCCAGTGGCATGGCAGTCCACCAGGCTCACCCGATCCGGTCCATAGGTCGCGTCCCTGAAAGCGGCGCCAATAACCGACTGCTGGCTTTCCGCCAGAGATTCCACCATTCCCCGACTGCTGTTGCCGCCCCCCACCCCGGAAATGTAGCCGTAAATGTGCGCCCCGCGGGCATGGGCCACGGATTCGGCCTCGATCACGATCATGCCCCCGCCTTCTCCCAACACCATCCCGTCCCGGCCGGCGTCAAAGGGGCGGCTGCTCGCTTCCGGAGGGCGCTGTCTGCCGGAAACTCCCGCCAGCGCGCCTATGGCCGCGAACTCGAGAAAATGCACCTGCGTCAGCGATTCTTCGCCGCCTCCCACCACCGCGGCGTCCAGAATCCCGTTTCGGATCATCTGTACGGCGCTGTACAGCGCTGCCAGACTGGTGGCGCAAGCCGCGGAAACAGCGTACGTGGGGCCCATGAAGCCGTACTTCTGGCAGATGAATCCTCCGGCGATGCTGTTGAGTCGTCCGAGAAGCGTAGAATCGTCCACCCGCACAAGATCGCGCTTGATGCGACGCTCGGCGGCCAGGACCTCTTGCGGGGTCATGGAGATGACCTCTTGCAGGCTCGACACGATCCGGCCGGCCGCCGAGCGGATCACGATGTCCGTCAACGTACTGGCCGATTCTCCTGAATTCTGAGAGACGAGCACTCCGATTCGTTCCCGCGGCACATCCGAGCCCGCGATGCCCGAGTCGTCTATGGCATGATGGGCTAGCCATAAGGTCAATTTGGTCGAGTTGGACATGGCCCGAAAATCCTGAGGCGCTATGCCCAGGCTCCTGCGATCGACGGTCAGGTGTTGGAAGGCCCCCACTTTGCAGTAGGTTTTTTCCGGTGATCGAGGATCGGGGTCGTAGTATTGGCTATGGTCCCATCTGGACGCCGGCACCTCTGTGATTCCGCTTTTCATGGACACGGCATTTTGCCAGACTTCATCCGGAGAGGTCCCCAGAGAGTTCACCACGGCCATGCCCGTGATCGCCAATCGTTCGTTGCGGTTCACGCTTCGAGTTCGACTGGGGACCCGTCGGGAAGCCCTCGGCCCGAACGCCGGCATCACCAGTTCCAGACGTCCCTGCGCCAAATCGCGATGCAATTCATCCACGGTGTACGCGCTGTTGATGGCTCCGGCCACCGCGCCGCTCATGAACTGCCCTTCGTTGAGACGGACGTCCTCATTTAGAGAGTTTCCATCGGGACCGCCGATCCCCCGAGCGGCGATCAGCAGACTCCCGGCGGCCAGAGATTCCAGTCGGCGCCGAAAGGATTCCTCGCTCTCCTTACCGGCGAGGAACGCTCTTTCCAATGCACGGATCGCATCTACTTTGGGGGTTTGCAGCGACCGGACGCCCAGCCCCGCGCTTTCTCCTGAAACCACGGTATCACCCGGAAGGGACCGGAGAACCCGATCTTGATAGAGCCCATCTAAAGCGCCGGTGGCCACGATTTCCTTGGTCGCCAGGTAAGCCGTACCGAGCTGGATTCCGTCGGCGCCCAACATGGCGGCCCTGAAGGCCGTCTCCCTGTTGAACATGCCGCCCGCCAGCAGGACGTACCGTCCCGCGAAAAGCTCCGGCCTGCGACGTTTCAGTTCCAGGGCCATCTGCGCCAGCGTCAATGTGGAATACGCGCCCACGTGTCCACCGGCCTCGTTCCCCTCGAGGATCACGTATCGCACACCCGATTCGAGGGCCATGACGAGCAGCCCTTCGTCGGGAGCTATGTAAAACGTCTCGATTCCTTTTTCGCACAACATGCTTGCGATAGACGGCGGACCGGCGCCGACCACGGCGAACGGCGGACGATGTTCTTGTATCCAGGCGAGTTGTTCATCGAGATAGGGATTCTCGGGCAGGGCCACTACGTTCACAGCATAGGGATGCGCGCCCAACACCGATCTGATGCGGCCCAGGTCTTCTCCCAGCTTCCTCCGGTTTCGAAACCCCAACGCCAACGTAGGGAGGCCGCCGGCCTCGGCAACCGTGCGGGCGAACTCGGGTGCGTCGCTGATCCAGGTCATAGCTCCCTGGAGAAACGGGTAAACCGTACCAAGTCGCTTCGCCAGCGGGTGGTCTAGGAAGCAATCACTGAAGTCGGCAGCCTCACGGCATAGACGGCCGGTCTCGGCGATGAAGGCCTCGATGGCTTCACCGCTCTTTCGGCCGAACCGGTCCACGAAGGAACGCGCAAAGGCGGCCTCGCAGCCCAGCGTCACGAGTGCCCGAGGGTCTTCACCGTCTTCCAGCGCGGACCGGATGTGTTCCCTGACGGCATCCAAGAACGCGCGGCCGCGACGATCCGGAGGCATCTCATCGAGGATAGCCGCCACTCGCTTCCGGAGTTCCTTCACGGCCGCCGAGTTGCCTTTGTCCAGCACGCGAAGGCTCACACCCGGATCCATGCTTACCGTTATGATATGATCGTGCCGCAGGTTCGCGATTCGCCTGTGCACCGCCGGGTTCGCTTGCACCTCGTCCGTCAGCCGGTGAAGGCTTTCAAATACGATACCGCGGGCGCCGGTGGTCAAAAAGGCTGCCGCTGCCTCAGGAGTAGCGACGCCCCCCCAGACGATCAGGTCGATCTTGCGTTGATGCTCGTCGATCAATCGCCTTGCCGTCGAGTAAAGGATGCCCGTGGTTTCATTGCCGGCAAAACCGGAGGCTTCCGACCCTTTGAGAGCAATGACGGGCGGCGCCCAATCTCCGCTCGTCAGACGGTCCAGCAGTCGCGGATCCCCAATGATCGGCACGCAGTTGTACCGCCTGTTCAATCGCCGCAATTCGGTTATGAAGGATTCGGGATCCGTATCAGAAAGGGTCGGATGGTACTCGATCCACACCGTTTGGGGATGGGCTTCTTCGAGGAAAGCGCCAAACGTCGCCGCGTCGAGCTGGTCCCGGGAGACTTTGACGTCTCCCGCTCCAATTTCATTCAGGGCCGAAGCCGCAGCACAAGGTTCGGATTGGGATAGATCGAAAACGGCATGGGAGCCCGTTCGACGGGCCATGTTTTGCACGGATTCCGTGATCTCTCGGACACGCCATACGAACCCGAAAACGGGTCTGGAATCGCTGAACACGGACTGATGCTTCTCCTGGAAGGTGTATTGCTCCGGGTGACTTCTTGAATATTACAGATCCGCCAATATCACAGATCCGCCGCTTAAACAACGGCCAAGGAAGACCGGCCCCTTTCGAGCGGTCTATAAGCGATGGGCATCTTCCCAGGCCATTCACTCGAGGAAGGCCTCACAAGGTTCGAGCGCCTGTTGCCCGAGCTTTGAAATGGAGTTGACTTGTGGGTGCACGGAAGGTGATAAACGGAATAATCGATTTTTCCAATCCGCGACGCGCCGCCGCGGATTGGAATGCGGGCTTTTTGTACGAGGAAGTAGATCCTTCAATACGGTCAGCCCTGATTGTTTCCAGGGGCAAAGCCATTTCGCATGAAGAGGCTGAACTTGGTTCTTATCCGTCGGAAACCCTTTTCAGCCCATTCCCCCTTTGCGTAAGTCGGACCGGCTGAAACCATGCTTCGCTTGTCAAGATTGCGGGATATCATCCGCATCGGCATTCGCCAAATATGTCGCCGTCGCAGGCGATACCTAGGACCGGCCTCCGCCATCCTGCTGGGCACCGCCGGCCTCATCGTGGTCATGACCATGAGGGGTGACGTAAGGGAAAAAGCCAACCAGAACCTGGACCTTCTAGGCGGCGCCACCATCCTGCAGGTGTACTATGAAGACAGACCGCTGCAGGAACCCTGGACCGCGAAACAGCGCTTTTTCTTGTGGGACGCGATATGGGCGATCGAACGCGTGCCCGGTGTGAACATTGTAAGCGCCGTCGCGTTCAAGTCCGAACCGGCGTCGGTTGTTTGGGGCGAGCGTCAAATTCGTGTTCCCCTTGTGGCCGTGGATCACTATTTCTGGCAACTGCAGAACTTCACACCGGTGGACGGCGGGTTCTTCGGGAAAAGCGCCATTGATAACGGTGACCGAGTGTGTGTGATCGGCGCGGAACTGGCTCGCTTGATCTTCGATACCGAAACCGTAGCCGGAAGACACTTGACGATCGACGGCGAGTTATATCAGATTTCCGGAGTACTGGACGGTTTTCGAGTTGGCCCTGGAACGCGCTATGTGTTCGCACCCATGACCACCGCACTGAGCCGATCGCCCCGCATGTCGCTTCCGGTCCGCCTCCTTGTGCGCTGTGATAACTGGGATGAAGTGGATTCCGTGGCCGCGGCGATACCCAGGGCCCTTGGAGAATACATGTACACGGACGGGCTTCGGGTGGATGGTTTTTGGGGAAACCTGGATCGCGTAAAGATGGTGGCTTTCTGGCTCGAGCTTTTTGCCAATGTGTCCGCCATTGCCACTCTTGTTCTTGGCGGAATCGGCATATGGAATATTCAAATGGCCGCCGTCCGCACCCGAACCAGAGAGATCGGAGTCAAGAAGGCCGTGGGTGCGGAGGATCGGGATATATGGATTCAGTTTCTGTCGGAATCCTTATTCCTGTGCCTGGCTTCGGCGCTCGTGGGAATCGCTTTAGGCGCGGCATCCATGGAAATCATCAGCCTTCTGTTGAAGAGCCGTCCGCCGCTGGACCTTTTCCTTCGAAGCGTGGGCTGGAGCCTGTCCTTTGCCTTGGTGGTAGGAGTGGTCGCGGGATTCTACCCGGCTCTTAGGGCCGCCAAGATGGAAGTGGCATCGGCATTGCGGTATGAATGACCTTTTTGAAAGGCAAGAACACGAAACGGTGTTGGTCGATGTGGCGGGCTTGACCAAAGACTTTCACACGGGTGTGGAGGCGGTCAGGGCGCTTCGCGGAGTGGACCTGAGGGTCCGCCAGAATGAGATGGTGGCTGTCATGGGGCCTTCGGGAAGCGGCAAATCGACGCTGCTGTTCATATTGGGGCTTCTCCTGTACCCAACGACGGGTTCTTACAGAATGATGGGACGGGATATGCTGTCCCTGACCCGCTCCGACCAGGCCGGATTTCGGCGCAGGTACTTGGGCTTCGTCTTTCAGGGGTCCGATCTGGTGGAGACCTGTAATGTGTACGAAAATCTGGAGCTTCCGCTTATCTATGCGGAAGTGCCCGCCCACCAACGACCTTCGAGGATTTCTCAAGCGCTCGAGCGGGTCGAGCTGCTCCACCGCATGCATCATCCGGCCAACCTGCTCTCAGGCGGTGAACGCCAACGGGTCGCCGTTGCGCGAGCGCTTGTCAACGAACCCCGTCTGATCCTGGCGGACGAGCCCACCGGGCAGCTCGATCAGAGCAACGGCCGGCATGTTATGGATTACCTGGAGCAAATCGCCGGCGACGGGAAATCAGCGGTGATTGTCGTAACCCATGATCCCGCGATCACTCATCGCTGCCACCGGATCTGCCGACTCGAAGACGGAGTCTTGTATGAAAGCTAAAGGCCGCCTGTTTTGGGTCTGTTTGCTCGTCCTGAGCGCCGTGGCGCTGGGTTACTTTATGTATGACATGCTTCCCAAAGAAGCGGCTGAGACGAAAACGAACAGCCGCGCCATGTCACTCCCCCTTCAGGAGAAACCGGATTATCGCAGGCTCGTGCCCCGGAAAGCCCGCACCGCGGATATGGTGTTTATCGGTAAGACCGTGTGTTCTCTAAGACATTCCGTGGCTCTGCCCGTGCAGGGAGCCATAACGTCGCTAAACGTTCAGGCCGGACAGTCCGTGCTGAAAGGAGACGCACTGGCTGCTTATCGGCCGGCGCCCGAATCCCGTTACCAAGGCTTAGGCGCCCCCGACATTAAGGCCTTGGAGTTGTTGCTGAATGGGCTGAATCGACAATTGACCGATTTGAAAAATCGGGTTCGGGAGCCGGGAGAACGAAGAAACCTACCCACTTCCGCGGTCAAGCAGTTGGATGATACCGAGAAACAGTTGCGTATACTGACCGACCAGGTGAAACTTCTCGTGAAGCGGTTGGATTACGAGGGTTCCCGTGATGCACCCGAACCCGCAGAGACCGCGATAACATCTCCCATTGACGGCCACGTGTTGTGGGTGCACCCGGAGATACGACCGGGAGTCCGATGGACGGCCGAGGATCCGATTTTCGTCGTTGGGGTTATGGATCCCATGCTGGTGCGATCACACGTGTACGAAGAGGAGGCACTCCGGTTGGCTTTGGAAGACCGGGTCACGTTGCAGCCCGAATCTCTCAATCCCAAGCGGCTTGAAGCTCGGATAAGCCGCATCTCATGGACGCCGTTATCCATGGATCCGGTGCAACCTTCCTACTATGAAGTGGAGTTTACCGCCGCCAATCCGAACCTGATGCTCCGGGAGGGCATGAGGGTGATCATTCATCTGCACAAGCCGCTGAATCCGCCGTCGCCGGGCGCGGACGAGGAGGAAACGGCCAAACCTCCTGCAAGTTCATGACGTTCCCAAGAGGATAGGCGGTCGGATGCCGATCGAACGGCGTGAAACCACGGGTTGCATGGGTTTCTTGCAGTGAACGTCCGGTCTTCCTACTGCCGTTGCCGCTCCCTGCATTGAATTTTCCCAATTGACAAACGAGACTATCTCTCGTAGTTAAGGCATTTAACGGGTTGATGTGGATAATACAAAGCAACAGACCTAATCGAAGATCGCATCTTACATAACCTGACCTGAATGCTGAGGAGCGTGTAACATGAGGAGCGCCGTCTTCGGATTGGCCCTATTGATGGTCACGCCGGTCTCTTCTCACGCAAGTCAGCTCGTCAAACCGCCCCTCGCCGACAACGCCGTAGTGAGCGGCCCCCTTTTTAACTGCCTGCCAGGCCACGCCTTTTATTTGCGCACGGATTCCTCGGGATGCCAACGAGAAGGTTACCCGAGCGAGAAGGATGGCGCACGTTTTGATTTCGAACGATGTAACGCTACGCATGGCCGAGGATCGCTGCATTCTGATCCGGCAAGAGGTTTGATTCACGAAAAGAACATCCGGCGGCTTCCGTTCGGACGAGGTGTACGATATTCAGCATAAACGCTTCTGTTGGAAACCCGAGGGGAACCTGATTTCAGAGGACATGTTAACCTGAAACCATTGGGGGGAGACAATGAAGACCACAATTCTTGGTGTGGCGCTGGCAGTCCTGCTTATGGGCATGGCGAACGCGAACGGTCCGATAGCGCCGGACCTCGTCAATAATGCGGTGGTGAGCATGCCCATGTTTACTTGCGAACCGGGCCACGCTTTCTATTTGAGAACACTGACGCAGTGCGAGGATCCGACGGAAACATATCCGTACACGGAGGATGTGTGCACCGATTGGCCCTCTCAAAACCCTCAGACGAGCGGCCAGGATTATGAGGGTAACCAAGTCGGGGGTGTTGGCGGAACGAATTGGCCGGCGGGATCTCCCGAGGCCACATATCCCATTCGTCCATATCCGCTGGCCACGGATGGGCCCGGTTTCGAGGATCGCCCGTGTGTGGATTCCGTCATGTTTGCCGCCAATACGGGACCGAATCCGTACCAGGGAAGAAGTTTCAGTTACTTTGTGTATGACATGCAGGGTCATGAGGGATGTCAGGTTCAATCGGCCACTCTGAAATTCAAGGTCTCGCCGTGGTACTCAGGGTCGGCTCAGCCCGGCAACTCGACGACGGTCCACTTCGGGGTATACGATATGAACGATGCGTGTGAAAACATGGCGAACGACGGGAAAAGAACCTGTTTCGGATCGCTCATCGGAGACCCGATTGTTATGACGTTCCCTCACTCCCTAACCGATTATGCCCACTATGAAAGGGATGTCACCCAGGCCGTGCAGACGGACCTCAATCAGCAGAATTTCACCGGTTACGTGGGATTCATGATCGGAAGCGAAAGTTTCGGGGCGAATAACGTTGACGCTGAACCCGGGGCGAGAGGTATCGGGATGACCGAATTCGTGCTCGAGGTCACCTTGGGGGAATGCAACGGAGGGCCAACGCCGGGCCCGACAAGGGACAGCGGGCATAGCTCCATTAATACCATCACGAACTGGGGAGCCGTGGTTTTCCTGCTTTGCCTGATGGCTCTTTCCGTATGGAAATTGAGAAAGAGAAATACGGGCGTTCGGCGGAGCGACTCCTGATCCGCCAAAAGGCGAACTCCAGGGTGTCAAGCACGACCGTACACCCTGGACGAGCAACCGGGCACGGGTTTTAGGAGCCCGCAACCGATGTGTTCATCCTTCCGTAAGAGAGGGTGTCTCCATTGAAGTGATTGTCCGGACAAGCGCGCCGAGAGGCGGATTCCGGAACAATTCAATAAATCCAAAGGAGTCTGAATCCCAGCGCGATATCGGCGGAAGATGTCAAATCATGAAACGCCCCCCTGAAGCCGGCACTCACCACTTCCCGGTGGATCGACGTCATGGCGCGCCTCCAGGCTCTCGGAATCGCCTATATCGGAATCACGGGCGGCGAACCGCTGCTGAGGAAGGATGTGGGAGAGATCATTCGGTCCGTGGACGATCGAAGCATCGTCATACTCTCCACCAACGGAAAAGCGCTGTCTCGCAAGCGGGCCCTCGCCCTGAAACAAGCGGGGCTGTTCAGCCTGGCGGTGAGTTTGGACAGCGCCGATCCGGACACGCACAACCGGTCGAGGGGTGACCGGGATGCCTTCGAGTCGGCCTTGGAAGCCATCCGAATCTCGGCCCAAGCCGGATTGTACACCATGGTGCACGCGGTCGTGCTAAAGAAGGAACTGTCGAGAGAGCACCTGTTCAAACTGTTCAAACTGGTGAAACGGGAAGGCGCCCACGAGGTTCGAATTCACGAGCCCGTTCCATGCGGGGGGGTGCTGCATGCCGGAAACGGAGACGGCGTTTTTTACTCGGAGCAGGATCACCGGCGACTTTTCCGGATTCAGTTTGCGGCCAATCGCAAGTTGACACGGTTTCCAAAGGTCAGTTCCCTCCCGTATACCGAACATCCAACCAAATTCGGTTGCTGCGCCGGCGTGCTCCACTCCTACATCACATCGTCCGGTGACTTCTGTCCCTGCGACTTTGTACCCGTTTCGTTTGGGAACGTGTTGAAAGAAAATGTAACCGATTTGTACGATCGTATGAACCATGCGATGGGAGTTCCGAGGAAAGGCTGCTGGGGCATACGCATTGCGCCGAGCCTCCGGGGGAAAGAGCTCCCACTGGATCCAAGCGAGACATTGGGTCTATGCCGTTCGGAGGCGACTCGAGAGTACCCCCGGTTCTTCAAGGACCTGCAGACCTCACGCAACGGCGAGCACAAACTCCCTCATGTGAAAGAAGAGCGGCAGGAACTCGAATACATGGTTTGCCCCGAATGCTCCTCCAGCCTCTCAACAACGCCGGGAAATCGTTCCGAATGACGTCCGAATCGTCCAAACTTGCCCGAGGCCGTGAATTCACCAGGAGGACAGAGCCCGAACGCGTCGCCATAACGCCCTGCAACACCTATGAAAGGGAGCAGGTAGCCTCCGCCGTCGACCAGGCCGTCGGTTTGTTGGGAGGATGGGAGCGTCTCGTCCCTGTCGATGAGGAAATCTATATCAAGCCCAATCTCGCGGGGCCATTCGCTCCGGAAAGAGCCGTGACCACCCATCCGATGGTGGTTGAAACGGTCGCGAGGACGCTCCGTTCGAAGGGAGCCGATATCATTATCGGCGACGGCCCTGCGGGGGTTCCCAGCACAACGTATCTGAAACTGGTCTATAAACGCACCGGAATGACATCACTGGGAAACCGACTGAATATACCCATCGACTACGATACGACCCCCGAAGAAATAACGATTCA
>JACQYL010000111.1 GCA_016208165.1 Deltaproteobacteria bacterium | reverse complement strand
GATGTATCCCGTAGATGGCGGGCAAATCCTGTTCAACGGACGGGATATCACTTCTCTGTCGCCGCCCCACAAGGTAGCCCGACTGGGATTGGCCCGCACCTTTCAGGTGGTCAAGCCCCTGGCCGGTCTGTCAGTGGTGGACAACGTGGTGGCCGGAGCCGTGGAACGGGCCGATAGTATCGGCCAGGCGAGGCAAAAAGCCGGAGAAATCGTCCATGATCTAGGTCTCGAACGCTACGCAAACACGATGGCCGGATCCCTGACCCTGGCGGGTCGAAAACGCCTGGAGCTGGCCCGGGCTCTGGCCACCGAGCCGGAACTCCTGCTTCTGGACGAGGTCATGGCCGGCCTCAATCCCACGGAAGTGGATGAGGCCATCAAACTGATTCGTGGCGTTGCACAGCGCGGCGTAACCCTGTTGGTGATCGAGCATGTGATGAAAGCGGTCATGACCCTGGCCGATCGTATTGTCACCATTCATCACGGCGTAAAGATTTTCGATGGCACGCCGCAGGAAGCCGGCCGCGATGAAGCGGTAATCAAGGCCTATCTGGGTAAGGAATTCAATCTATGCTGAAGGTCGACTCGATCCGATTGGGGTATGGAGACCTGCCGGCGGTCAGGGACGCCTCTCTGGAGCTGAAAGAGAACCAGATCGTTTCCCTTCTGGGGTCCAACGGAGCAGGAAAGACCACCCTCATTCGGGCGATCTCGGGCCTTCTGCCGCTGATCGCCGGCTCGGTGCACTTCGAAGGTCGGCGTATCGATCGTCTGAGCGTCCACCAGATCGTCGAATTGGGCCTCATCCAGGTGCCCGAGGGCCGGCTCCTTTTCCCGGACATGACCGTGCTCGAAAATCTCGAGATGGGAGGTTATTCCGCTCGGGCCCGCTCCAGGATAAACGCGACCATTGAGAACATGATGAACCTATTCCCTGCGATCGCCGATCGTCGCTCTCAGCTGGCCGGAACTCTGAGCGGGGGCGAGCAACAGATGCTGGCCATCGGCCGGGCGCTCATGGCCCATCCCAAGCTGCTCATGTTGGACGAACCCTCGCTGGGACTGGCCCCTCTGGTCGTGGCCGAGATATTCAACGTGATAGACAAGATCCGGGCTCAGGGCTGCACCCTGCTTCTGGTCGAGCAGAACGTGTTCCACGCCCTCTCCATCTCCGATTTCGCCTATGTCATCGAAAACGGAGAGATCGTTATGCAAGGAGAAGCCCGGACGTTGCGGGATGATGCATGCATCAAGGAGGCCTATCTAGGCCTTTGAAAGGATTTTGCGGAGCAAGGGCGCGAGCCCGTTACCCTGAAACCGGATTATACCGGGGCCGGCGGCTACAGTCGAATTGAATGCGGAAGCCCCGTATTCGATTCTAACTCGATACATTCAAGAAGGAAAAGATGCCCGACTACTCCCTGGTCCCGATCCACCTGGGCAGGCTCCACCTGGATTTGGGGATCATGACCTACCGCATGAACTACGGGGTTAAGAAATGGCTGCCCATCATCAGTTGGTTTATCAAGGGCCCTGACCTCAACATTCTTGTGGACAGCGGCATCTCGGCCGCGGAAAGCGCGTGGTATACCGAGACCCCGATAGAAGACCTGTGCACCTTCGAACAGGGCCTCGAGAAAGTGGGGCTCCGGCCCGATCAAATCGACCTGGTCATCCAGACACACCTGCACTTCGACCATGCGGGCAACACGCACCGCTGCACTCGGGCAAAAACGGTGGTGCAGAGGTCCGAGCTTAAGTTTGCACTGGCCCCCCACCCTATGCAGGGCTATCTGTACAATCCCGAGATCCTGCGTGACCTGCGATTTGAACTGGTGGACGGCGACACCGAAATCCTCCCCGGTATCGAGGTGATCCATCTGCCGAGCCACACGCCCGGAACCCAGGCGGTGAGCGTGCAGACTTCCCGGGGCAAAGCGGTCATCAGCGGCATGTGCTGTATCAAGGATAATTTTAATCCCTCCCCGCCGAAGACGGGACCCCAAAACCGTCATTTCTGGAGGGTCATTCCGCCGGGCAA
Organism: Deltaproteobacteria bacterium; assembly: GCA_016208165.1. Taxonomy (NCBI): domain Bacteria; kingdom Pseudomonadati; phylum Myxococcota; class Myxococcia; species Deltaproteobacteria bacterium. The sequence continues at coordinate 1,904 of JACQYL010000111.1, read as the reverse complement.
TTTCATGGACTTGGACCAGGCCTACTTCAACACGCTCCGGCTCAAGAACCTGGCCGACATCCTGATTCCTCAACACGACCCTTCCCTGTTTGACGTGACGGAGATACCGGGCTGATAGGAGGTCCTCACCATGTCTGAAACAAAGGCCAAGGACATAGAGTCGATCTACGAGACGTACCGCGAGTACTACGGCGAAGTGCCGGACTGGGTGAGGGTCTTCGGAGAGCGGGCTCCGGAGGCGCTGCATCACTACCACGGCCTGCGTAAGATCGGTGTGGAAGACGGGGTGCTTCCCCGCAAAGTCAAAGAACTCGTGCTCATCGGCATCAACCTGGTGCGGCGCTATCCCCCCGGCGTGCGCCTCAATGTAAAGGGCGCCCTGGACGCGGGCTGCACCCCGGATGAAATCGTCGAGGTGATGGTCACGGCCATGGTCTCCGGGGCCGCCTGCTCGCTCATCGAAGGCCCCCGGGCCCTGTTGGACGAGTTGAATCAAAGAAAGGGATAGGGTATGCAGGACTTTTTTCGCATGGCCGATGTGTTCATGTTCCAACTGCCCCGGAAAATCATATTCGGTAACGGCTCCATCGATCGGCTGGGAGAAGAAGCACGGATCCTGTTCGGTGGTGGGAGGGTCCTGCTGATCAGCGATAAGGGCGTCATTGCCGCGGGGTTGGCCGAAAAAGCCGTACTCCGTCTGCGGGAACAAAACTATGAGGTCGAGATATTCGACCAGGTCGAGCCCGACGCGCCCATTCGCCTGGTCTTAGAAGGCGCACGCCGGGCCCGGGATTGGAAGGCCGACATCATCGTGGGCTTGGGCGGGGGCAGCTCGATCGATACGGCCAAAGCCGTTTCTTTCATGGCTACCTACGACGGGGACATCAAAGACTGTCTGGGAATCAATCAGGTGAAAAGGCCGGGCCTGCCCCGCATCTTCGTTCCCACCACGGCGGGCACCGGCAGCGAGCTCAGCCACACGTTTGTATTGGCGGACGACGAGAGCGGAGACAAGATCACCTCGTACAGCCCCCACACGTTTGCCGACCTGGCTTTGATCGACCCTGCCCTCACCTCGAGCATGCCCGCCAAGGTGACGGCCGAGAGTGGCCTGGACGCCTTTTCCCATGCCTTGGAGTCCTTTGTAACCGTCAAGGCCAACCCCCTGTCCGATCTGTTCTCGAGACGGGGGATCGAAATCATCGCCAAGAATCTGCCCAAAGCTTACAGCCAGGGCGCCCGTAACCTCGAGGCCCGGTACGCCATGTGCTTCGGAGTGTGCATGGGCGCCATGGCGATTCGATCCAGCGGCATCGGAGCCATACACGCCGTGTCCTATCCGGTGGCCATGAAGTATCATCTGAGCCACGGCCTGGCCATCGCCCTGATGATGCCCGCTGTTATGGAGTTCAACCTCATGGCCAACCGCGAAAAATACGCCTCGGTGGCCGAGGCCATGGGGGTGCGGATGACGGGTCTGTCGACTCATGATGCGGCGCGGGCTTCGGTGGAGGCCGTGCGAAGCCTGACCACGGAAATCGGGTTGCCCACCCGCCTGAGGGACGCAGGCGTCAATCAGGACGACTTTGCCGATTTCGCACGAGTAGTGGTCAAGCGCTACGCCCACCACCTGGCCAATAACCCCAGACAAGTTCATGAAGAGGACATCGTGTCCATCTACCAAGCGGCTTGGTAGACCACCAAGCCGTAGCGGAGGAACGAATGGCTGATTTTCCCGGCGCCGCCTGGTTCGAAGATCTAAAGGAGAAGGTCAACCGCGTGGAAGGTTTCCAGCAGGCCGCCCGCTGGTTCCAGGGTAAGGTCGGTTGGAAGGTGGACGACGTCACTTATCTGTTGAGCATTGCCAACGAGCGGGTGCAGTCGGTGCAAATCGGTCCGGAGGG